>DASPSM010000663.1:0-6808 GCA_035623955.1 Planctomycetaceae bacterium | reverse complement strand
TAGCTGGCGGACAGCCACTTTCAGCTGGTCGGGCTTTCGCAAGTTGAGGTTGTTCCGTTCACACCAGCGGATCAGTCGGCCTGTGTAATCTTGAAAGATCCAGGTCTCCGAACGCCAGGCCGACCTTCGGTACAGGCGATAGCGATGATCGCGGACCTTCGTCAGGCCGGCGGCATCGCAGAGCGGAAGACTCAGGAATTCGCAGATCGCCTCGTCCCACATCCCACTGTGCAGTGGTCGTTTGGCGGCGAGGAAAGGGTGGACGAGCTCCACGGTCAGGCATTCTTCAGGCTCATCCCTCGCCTTCAAGTAGTACCAGGGAACGTTGATGCAGGGCCAAATCTCTCCGGAAAACCCGTAGGTCCAGCCGCTCTGCTTGATCCAGCCGGGGAGGCAATCCTGGCCCCCTTCGTCGCTGCGATGTCGATAGCCGATGACAACCCGCTGACCGAAGTGTTTCCTCGGATCGATCCCGGTCATTTCTCGCAGCAGATCCCACGAACTCTGCAGCTTCTTAACGACCAGCGCCGGACTGCGCTTGAACTGGTCGCTTGGAAAAACCAGCACCAGGTCGTCGGAGCGTTCGATTCCGTCGCAATGACCGTAGCGGAGCTTCCAGCACGACTCTTCCTTTTGCTCGGCCGTGCGCAAATCGGACGCCCACGCCTCGGCGCTTCCGGTCGCCGACGCATAAACCAAGAGGGAAATCCAGGCGAACGCGCCACGCGTGGTAATCGCCATTTCACTTCCCCTGGTTCCATTGCCAGCGGGTATCCTCACCGAGGTAACCGGTGAATTTCAGTAGGGCTTCGACGCTCCTTTGCCGCCGCCGGGCCCGACTTTATAGTGCGTGCGATCGCGCTGGTCGAAGACGTCGGTCCCGGAATCGAACACCAGCGCGATCTCGCGCTGCCGCACGGGAATGCCTCACACTTTTGGCAGGATTTCCTGCAAGCGCCGCCAGGATTCATTGCGGGCCTTGGCATTTTCTGGCACTGGGTTTGGCTGCTCACCCAAGCGCATGAAGCTGTGCCTCGCGCCGTGATAAATCACGGGTTCGTATTTTTTTCCTGCGTTGTCGGCGAATTTCTTGGTTTGATCGACCGTCACCGTGACACGAGCGTCGTTTTCTCCGTAGAAACCGTAGACCGGGCAATGAAGCGTGGCGATGCCGCTCTGATCGGGCGGCGTGCCATAAAACACGAACGCCGCCGACAGATCCTTGCGATGGGTCGCGTACGCGAAGGCCTTGGCGCCTCCCCAGCAAAATCCGGCAACCACCACCTTGCCGTTGGCCGCCGGCAATCGCCGAGCGTAGTCGAACGCAGCGTCGAGGTCGGCCAGCACTTTTTTCTCAGGGAGCCGAGAGATGGCGCCGCGCGCTTCGCCGCTTGCCGTCCCCGACAGAAAGTCGGGAGCGATCGCGATGTAACCGGCGGCGGCGAACTCGTCGGCGGCCAGCTTGGCCCAATCGGTCAGGCCGAAGATTTCGTAGACGACGAGCACGGTGGTCGCTTTATGCGAGACCTCCGGATAAGCGACGAACGCCTGCAGGTCGCGTCCTCCCGATTTGATGTCGACATATTCGCCGTGCCGGGGCGATTTGCCGAGTTTTTCCTTGGCCCAATCCTGGGCCACCGCGCTCGAGACCGAGAACCCGATCACTGCCGCCAACACAAATGCTCGACGCATGCAATCCTCCCTAAGTTGTCCGACTCAGTTCCCGTCGACCTGAAAGACGAATCCGCGGCACGGGCCGACCGCTTCAGTATGCTGCGTGCGACGGAGCGAGGCAACTGCTCTGGAACATCCGGCTCGCGAGCGAATCCCAGCCAACGATCGCGGCAGTTGACAACGACTTAGTCTCCCAAATCCAACCCGGTGACGCCTCGATTTCGAGCCTCGCGGTAATCCTGTAATATACGATTCCCTTCTGTTGCCTGGCCCTTCCAACGCGTTCGAAAGGATCGTGCAGAATTCCATGCCCAGCGTCCTCTTGACCGGTTTTCCGGGGTTTCTTGCGTCCGCGTTCCTGCCCGATTTGTTGTCGCGCACCGATTCGCAAACGCGCGTGACCTGCCTCGTCCAATCGCATTTTCGGCCGATGGCGGAGGAGCGCGCCAGGACAATCGTGGCCCGGCAGCCCGATTGGAGCGGACGCATTCAGCTCGTCGAGGGAGACATCACTCAGCCCGGCCTCGGCCTGAAGGATGGCGGGGATTCGCTCAAAGCCGACGCGCGCGAAGTCTATCACTTCGCGGCCATTTACGACCTGGCCGTGCCGCGACCGCTGGGAATGCGAATCAACGTCGAGGGGACGGCGCACGTGCTCGACTTCATCGAGGCGTGCCCATCCTTCGACCGGTTGCATTACGTCAGCACGTGCTACGTCAGCGGGCGTCATCCGGGGATCTTCTCCGAGCGCGACCTCTCGGTCGGCCAGCGATTCAATAATTACTATGAAGAAACAAAATACCTCGCCGAGGTTGAAGTTCAGGAGCGGATGAAAAAAGGCCTGAGCACGACCATCTATCGCCCCTCGATCGTCGTCGGCGACAGCAAAACGGGCGAAACTCAGAAATATGACGGCCCCTACGGGGCGCTGCGCTGGCTCGTCAGCTGGAAGAAAATCGCGCCCATGTCGAGCGTCGGCGACCCGCGCAAGTTCCACGTCAATTTTGCGCCCCGCGACTTCGTGGTCGCGGCCTTGAGCCGGCTGAGTGGCATGCCGCAATCGCGCGGCAAGGTCTATCAGCTTTGCGATCCGCATCCTCCGACGATCGAAGAGGTCTACGAGATTTTTTCCAGCGCAACCGGTCGCCGCGTGCTTCGGATTCCCGCGTGGGCACCGTTGATGAAGGGCATGCTCCGACTGCTTCCTGCCGTGGCGCGATCGAGCCATATCACGCCCGAATCGATCGATTATTTCACGCACCCGACCGAGTACACGTGCGAGAACACGCTGGCGGATCTCAGCGGAACGGGCCTGTGCTGCCCGTCGTTTCGAGATTACGCACCCGTGCTCGTCCGTTTTATGCAGGAGCATCCGGAAGTCAGCGACAAGGCCATGCACTGAGAAGCAGCGCGTCCGAACGGGTCGGCGGCGCGCTTTTTGCACCAGTCAGGGAGCGGGTTGTTACGCGCCTGAAACCCCACCGCACGGCGAGCCTAACCCTGTGCGGCTTTTGACAGCGCATCCTTAGCATGAGTTATCAGCCGATCGAGAACTACGGCATCATCGGCAACATGCGGACTGCCGCCCTGGTCAGCGTGCAGGGGTCGATCGACTGGTTCTGCTTCCCGCACTTCGACTCGCCCAGCGTCTTTGCGAGCATCCTCGACGACAAGAAGGGAGGCCGCTTCGCAATCGGGCCGACCCACAAGGATGCCCGGCACAAACAAGTCTATTGGCCCGACACAAACGTCCTGCTGACGCGATTCTTGTCGCCCGACGGCGTCGGTGAGGTGCAGGACTTCATGCCCATTCTGGGGCGCTCCGCCGGCAACGCGAACAGCCGCATCATTCGCCGCGTGCGCGTCTCGCGCGGCGAAATGGAGTTCCGACTCACCTGCGAGCCCGCCTTCGATTACGCGCGCGCGGCGCACGAGACCGTGCACGCCGAGCACGGCGCCATCTTCCGCTCCGGCCTGCTCACGCTCGCGCTTTCCAGCCCCATTCGGCTGAAATCCAACGACCGCGGCGCCCACGCGACGTTTCGGTTGCGCGAGGGAGAATCGGCGGTCTTCGTGTTGCGTCAACTCGGCGAAGACGAACGATGCCTCAGGCCCCCCGACGAAAACGAGAGCCAGGAGCTGTTCAAGCAGACCGTGGAGTATTGGCGGCGCTGGCTGTCGCGGTGTCAGTACCTGGGGCGCTGGCGGGACATCGTTTATCGGGCCGCGCTCACCCTCAAGCTGCTCACGTTCGAGCCCACCGGAGCGCTCGTCGCCGCGGCGACCTGCAGCCTGCCTGAGAAAATCGAAGGCCCCCGGAATTGGGACTACCGTTACACCTGGATCCGCGATGCTGCCTTTTCGCTGTACGGGCTGCTGAGACTCGGCTTCACCTCCGAGGCCGGCGACTTCATGGCCTGGCTCGACGCTCGGTACCGCGAACAGCAGGGAAGCGGCATGCCGTTGGGGGTGCTCTACGGAATCGATGGCCGCTGCGACATTCCCGAAACGACCCTCGATCATCTCGAAGGTTATCGGGGATCGCGTCCGGTGCGGGTCGGCAATGGAGCCTATGCGCAGTTCCAGCTCGACATATTCGGCGAACTGCTCGATTCGGCCTACCTGTTCAACAAGTACGGCGCTCCGATCTCCTACGACGCGTGGAAGCACCTGAGGTTGCTGCTCGATTGGCTCTGCGACAACTGGCAGCGACCGGACGACGGCATCTGGGAGGTCCGTGGCGGGCAGCACGATTTCGTCTATTCGCGACTCATGTGCTGGGTCGCCATCGATCGCGGCTTGCGACTGGCCGACAAGCGGTCGTTTCCCGCCGATCGCAGCCGATGGCTCAAGATCCGCGATTCAATTTACGAAGAAGTTCTGACCCGCGGCTGGTCCGACGAGCGCCAGTCATTCGTGCAGTCGTACGGCAGCGCGTATCTCGACGCGTCGGCGTTGATCATGCCGCTCGTCTTCTTCATGGCCCCGAACGATCCCAAGATGCTCAAGACGATCGACGCCATCAGCAAGCCACCGAAGGAGCGCGGGCTGACTTCCGACGGCCTGGTCCACCGCTACGACGTCGAGCGCTCGCCCGACGGCGTCGGCGGCAAGGAAGGGACCTTCAACATGTGCAGCTTCTGGCTCGTCGAAGCGCTCACGCGAGCCGGCCGCACCGATCCCAAACGCCTCGACGAGGCCCGCTTGCTCTTCGAGCGGATGCTCGGTCACGCCAACCACCTCGGCCTCTACGCGGAAGAGACCGGCCCGAGCGGCGAGGCACTCGGGAACTTTCCGCAAGCCTTCACGCATCTGGCGCTGATCAGCGCGGCCTTCAATCTCGACCGCAGCCTGGGCTCACGGGGCTGAACTCTCACAGGCAAACGCCCGTTCTGCACCCCTCGGGCCGACCTTGACGGCACTCTGCAGAGACCGTAAGTTCACGTCAGCCCGCGGTCGCTTAGCTCAGTTTGGTTAGAGCGCCACGTTGACATCGTGGAGGTCACTGGTTCGAGTCCAGTAGCGACCATTTCTAACCTTCCGCGCCAGGCCCTCTTCGCCTGTGCTTGCTTCGTGTCGCCCGATTCGGTTGAGCTTCTGATCCGGAGTTCCCGCGCGCGACAGTGCATCGCCACGGCCCGTCGAGCGTCGACGACGTCGCAACCGATGCGGTCGGAATAGTGTTGCAAGCGTCCGCGCGACCGCTGTAGGCTGCTGTGCGAGTTCCTTGGCAACGGCCCTTCGCAAGGAGTCCCGGCATGAGTCCCCGTACAGCACGACATGGCAAACCGTTCGGATGGTTGGCGCTGGCTGCTTTATGCATCGGTCTCGGGATCTGGTTGCCGGCCCGTGCCCAGTTCGAGAGGGAAGAGTTCGGTGTAAAGACGTTAAAGCAGCCTCCCATTGTCCGACGGGGAATGGTTCAGGCCCAGGATGAGGACTCGAATCCCACGGCACCCGCCGACACGCCGATGGATCTCAAACCCGGCGAAATTGCGATGCTGGCTAACTTCCGAGATGGCGGATCGCTGCGGATGAAGCTTCGGGCGAAGACCATTCCGATTGTGACCGCATACGGCAAGCTCGAAATCCCGGCCGAGGACGTTCAAGCGATCGAGTTTGCGCCGCGTGTGTCCGAGGAAGACGCGAAGAAAGTCAAGGAGGCGATTGGCCGCTTGAGCAGCGCCAAGCCCGAAGATCGCAACGCGGCGGCGCCCGAGTTGTTCAATCTGAAGGAGAAGGCATTCATCGCGCTGGTCCGCGCCTCGAGATCAAAGGACAAGGACCTGGCAAAACGCGCGAACGAACTCGTAGACGATCTCCGCGAACTGGTGCCGCCCGCTCTGCTCGAAGCCCCGGTCCAGGACACGCTTGAGACCGAGGACTCGCGATTCGCCGGCGACATCCCCCTGACTTCGGTCGAGGCGACGAGTCTGCAGTTCGGCAACGTCGAGCTGAAACTCGCCGACTTGAAATCGGTCTCCATCGAGTCGAACTCGCGGGTGACGGAAATCAGGAATATCAACGGAAACCTGACCCAGTTCGAGGGCCAGATCGGCAGGGTTATTCGGCTGCGGGTGACCGGTGCGTCGGGCGGTCCAGTGTGGGGAACGGGAACGTACACGACACAGTCCTCGCTGGCCAGCGCCGCCGTCCACGCCGGTGTTCTGCGGGAGGGGCAGACGGGCATCGTCCGCGTGCGAATCAAACCCCCCCAGCAGATGTTTAACCAATCCTTCCAGAACGGCGTCGGCAGTCAGCGTTTCTTTGGTCAGCACGCGGCATTTACGTTTGTCCGATGAGCAAACGTGTCAGCATTCCCGAATGCGCCCCACGGGTTGCATGACCCACCGCCGCTTTGCAAGACAGAGTAAGCGATCCTTTCCGATTGAGATCACGGCCTGTTGATAAGTCGGTGAGGAAACTCACAAATCGGGAACCCTGCGCTCGGATCGGAGAACGGAAAAAACGCAAGCTCTTGAGGGAAAGGGGCTTTCGTAACGGCTCGTCTTGCGGCACAATCGCGTTTAGTGGCCGGTTGTCCAATTTGGGAAAAACCCTGATTCGATCCCCGGCGGGTGCGATCCCGACCGCGAACGCATCTAGGGCCACTGATTCATCCTCTGATCGTTCT
>DASPSM010000657.1:0-2266 GCA_035623955.1 Planctomycetaceae bacterium | reverse complement strand
CGTGCGCCTTCCGCAATTCGGGCGAGTTGAGCACACCGAGCAAGTGCGAGACGGGGCTCCAGGCATACTGGAACGGCGTGTTAAGATCGTCGAGCGACTCGACCGCGCTCTCCCACGTCGGCTGCACCGTCTTCTCGATCTCGGAGAAACGAGCCTCGGCATCCGCCAGCACTTTCCGCACGGCGGGAACAACGTGCTCGGGCTTGATCCGGTCGTAACGCGGAAGACCATCGGTGACGAGCAACGGGTTGTCGGTCAGTTCGGATGTAGACACGAATGACTCCCGAACGTTATCTGAATCGGCGAGCGGCGGGTGTAAGCCCGCCGGTGCTTATCTTAGCTGGATCACGCTGCTGGCGCCGTTTGAATTCCAAAGCACCGGCGGGCTGACGCCCGCCGCTCGCCTAAGCGTTCAATCTGCGCTCAGCTGTCGAATGATTTCTTCCACGCTCTGCAGCTGCTTGTGCAGCGCCGCCAGATTCTCGCGGGCCTGGGCGACGACTTCCGCCGGGGCGCGGCTGACGAACTTCTCGTCGGCGAGTTTTTTTTCGCTTCCCGTGATCAGTCCACGGAGTTTCTCCTGTTCCTTCCGCTGCCGCTTGAGTTCGGCCTCGCGGTCGACCACTCCCTCCAGCGGAATGAAACCGTCGGCATCCGCCAGAGCGAAACTGGCTGACCCCTTGGGGCGCTCGACCTCGGCCCCGGCCGCCTCGAGCATCGTGCGTGCCAGGTTCTCGAACTGACCGGAGACGTCCTGCAAATCGGCCGCCACCGGGGCCGCACAGCGCACGTGCAGCGTCAGCGGTGTCGCGGGCGGAATGCCGTAAACGGCCCGCACGTTGCGCACGGCCACGATGGTGTCCTGCAAACGCGAGAAGCGGGCCTCGAGCGCCGGATCGCGCCAGTCGATCGGAATCACGGGCCACGGAGCGATCATTACGCTCGCCGCACTCTTGGATGGAGTCGGAAGGCCGCGCTCCGGCGCGATCTCCGCCAGCCGCTGCCACAGCTCCTCGCAGACAAACGGCGTGAAGGGCTGCAACATGCGGAGGATCGCGTCGAGCACACCGACCAGCACTCGCTGGGCGACCGGCTTGAGCTCGTCGTCGCGCAAACGTGGCTTGACCATCTCGACGTACCAGTCGCAGAACTCGTTCCAGACGAAATCGCGCAGCGTCCGCGTCGCCGCGTCGAGCTGATAGCGATCGAGCTGCTCGGTCAGTTCGGCCGACACGACCGACAGCCGGCTCAGAATCCAGCGATCCTCGAGTTTCAGCTCGTCGGGCTTGATCGTGCCCGGCGAATAACCTTCCAGGTTGAGCACCACGAACCGGGCGGCGTTCCACAACTTGTTGCAGAAGTTGCGGCCGTATTCGAATCGCTCGCTGACGATCCGCGCCACCGGCTCGCCCGGATCGGGCTCGTACCAGGGGCTCGAAAACTGGAAGTTCTTCTTGCACTTGGGGCACGTGATCCGCGGCTTGCCGCCGCCGCGTGGCGCCGCCTTCTGATGTTCGAGTGTCTGAGGAATCAGCGTGCCGCAATGCGGGCACTCGTAGCTCACCGGGAGCCGCACGTCCTGCGTTTCGCCCGCGAACGAGGCGATCGTGAACCGCACCGCGTCGGTGCCAAATTTCTCGAACAGATCGATCGGATCGACGCCGTTGCCCCGCGACTTCGACATCGTCTGGCCGAAGCCGTCCTGCAGCTTCGGGTGGACGAAGACGTGCGCGAACGGGACCTCTTTCATGTTGTAGAGGCCCATGATCACCATCCGCGCGACCCACAGCGTGATAATGTCGCGACTCGTGACCAGCACGCTCGTCGGATAGAAGTAGGCGAGGCTCGCCGTCTTCTCCGGCCAACCGAGCGTCGCCTCGGGCCAGAGGGCCGAGCTGAACCACGTGTCGAGCACGTCTTCATCCTGCTTCAGCGTGTGGCCCGGGCCGAGTGCGTCCGCCGGCAGATCGGTCTCGCCGCAGATGAGCCACTGATTTGTTTCGGCGTCGTGCCGCCAGGCGACATCGGTCCGGCCGGCGAACGCACGCTTGAGATCGGCCTCGCTGCATGTGCCGCAATACCAGATCGGGATGCGATGCCCCCACCAAAGCTGGCGGCTGATGCACCAATCCTGAATGTTCGTCAGCCAATGATCGTAAACCTTGGTCCAGCGCTCGGGATGAAATTTCATCCGGCCTTCGGCGACGCACGACTGCGATTCCTTCACTGCCGGATATTTCAAAAACCACTGCTCGCTCAAGCGCGG
>DASPSM010000653.1:0-4519 GCA_035623955.1 Planctomycetaceae bacterium | reverse complement strand
TCGTGAGAGCCACGTTGGCGTCGTCGAGCGACTTATTCAGCCTTTTGACCTCGGCTTGGGCCTTGTCGCGTTTGGCCTTTTTTTCCTCCATCTTGAGCTCGAGGTCCGTGACGACGGCCTGCTTCTGGTCGAACTTTGCTTGCAGAGCATTGAGCCTGTCCTGCGGCACGCTGTCTCGTACGCCCAGGTCGAAGTCAGCTCGCGCCTTGTCGCGATAGGCACGGGCGTCTCGCACCTCGCGGCTGATTTTGTCGAACAGCCGATCCGCCTCGGCGAAGTCACGATTTGCCTGGTCGACCTTTGGCTGTTCGGTGTCGAGTTGTGCCTGAGCGGCTTTTTTCTTGGCCTGCAGATCCGCTTCGGACGTCTTGTATTGTGGGCTTGTTTCGATCTCGTTGATGCCGGCGCGCTGCTTTTGAGTCTGCAGCTCTTCGAACTGGCGCTGGTAGCCCATCCATTCGCGCGCCTGGTCGGCTTGCATCATCCAGAGCGTCGTCAGCAACAGAAGGACCGAGCTGACGGCGAAGACGACGTGCACTTTTTTGACGTCGCGATAATTCGATTCGGTAGCCGGCATCTCGTCTGAAACTCCCAAACGGATTCGTCAGGAATCCGCGCGCCCAAGCGCTCAGTTAAGCCGCCATCAGATATTAAAAAACCACTCCGGGATGCCGACGATGTACTTGAGGTTCACCGTCCAGCGCAAGACCATTTTGATCGGCAGCGCGGCCATCCACAGAAGCAGATTGGCAAACACCATGTAGCGGATGAAACCCATCCGCGCATAAAACTTCGCGAAGAACCTCGTTCGCGCCAAAAGCGGAGGCATCAGGAAGAAGTAGGCGAAGATCGCCGCGAACCCGAGCCACTCGCGGAGAAAGATGTATCCCACCTTCGTCCACGTCCCGGCGTCGGCCGGCGCGACGGGCAGCGACGAGCCCATCCAGTTGAGCCAGAAATACTCCGACAAGTTGACGTTGTTGAGCACCTCGAGCTTGTGCACGTCCCAGAATTCGTAGATGCCGAAGATGTTCCAATTCGGCCCGCGGAGGAACGTGCCCAGGATGATCGTGGCAATCCACAGCGGCAGGAACCCGAACATAAACGTGAGGATCGCGAACGAGCGCTCCTGATACGAGTAGTAGCCGTTCCCCTTCTTGTTGAAGTCGATATACGGAATGGCCATCAGCCCCACGATGATCAAACTCGGGAACACGACGCCCGCCAGCCAGGGGTCGTAATAGACGAGCATTTCCTGCAAGCCGAGGAAGTACCACGGCGCCTTCGAGGGGTTGGGCGTGCGGACCGACGATGCCGGCTCTTCCAGCGGCGCCTGCAGCACGATGCCCCACGCGACCAGAATCGCGGTGAGCACCACCATGCAGATCAGCTCGGTGTAGACCAAATCGGGCCAGACAAGGACCTTTTCGTTCTTCTCCGCTTCGAGCACCGGCCGGCCGGCGGCGATCCGTTCGTCGTTCTCCACAGCGCGCTTGAAATAGAGCCAGGTGAAGAAGCCGACGATAAACAGCATCGAAACGATCGGCACGTTGTCGGGCTTGCCGACGATCTGCCGGAAGTTGTAATCCGTCATGCTCAGCGCCATGAACAACAGCCCGATGTTGAGCAGCGTCCAGGCGACGGTCGATTTGACGAGCCACTTGCGCAGCGAGACCACGAGAGCGAATCCGATGATCGACAGCGCAAAATAGACCGACGGACTAGCGACAATCGTGTTGACGAAGTTCTTGAACAGCAGCGGCAAGCGGATGACAAACGCATCGGGATCGCTGTTCTTGACCAGATGCACGACTGCGATCAGGGTCAAGAACGTCGTGTAGAGAAACCAGGGGGCGGCGCTGGGAATTTCCTGCGGGTGGTTGAGCAGGCCGCCCAGGGCCGTGCGAAAGTGCCTTCCCCTGCGGAAGACGTAAACGCCCCAAGTGAAATTCATCGCCGCCAGGATGAGATAAAGCCATCCCAGCCCGTGAATCACGTCGAGTGTTAAATCCGGATGTGGGTCAAGCATCCTCGTTGTCTCTGAATCTGCTCCGATTGCGAGAGCCGGCGATTGTCGTCCGCCGCGCCACGCCAGCCGGGAACGAACGCGTTGGTCGGTGGCGATGCGAGGCGTTCACAGCGGCTGGCTGATGCCTCCGTCTTTCCTCACGCGCCAAAAGTGAATCGCAATCAATCCAGCCGCGACCAGCGGGATCGCCACGCAGTGCAGGATGTAAAAGCGGTTCAGCGTCGCTTCGCCGACGAAGCGCCCACCCAGGAGCAAAAAGCGCGCATCGCTTCCGTTGGTAATCAGGTCGAACCCTCCGATATTCAGCAGCTGGTTGCCGGGACCTTCGTGTCCGAGGAACGGCGTCGCACGAGCCATGTTGGAACCGACCGTAATGGCCCAAATCGCCAGCTGGTCCCAAGGCAAGAGGTAGCCGGTGAACGACAACATCAGCGTCATCACCAACAGCAACACGCCGACGACCCAGTTGAATTCCCGCGGCGGTTTATAGCTGCCCGTCAGAAAGACGCGATACATGTGGAGCCACACGGTGATGACCATCGCGTGGGCTCCCCAGCGGTGAATCTCCCGCATGATGCCCAGAGTGGTCACGTCGCGCAGCGCCAGGATGTCGTTAAACGCCCACTCCAACGTCGGGCGGTAATAGAACATCAACAGCACGCCAGTGATCGTCTCGACGATGAACAGGAAGAACGTGATTCCCCCCATGCACCACGTGTACGAAAGGGCGATTCCCTGCTGCTTGATCGAGACGGGGTGCAGATGCAGGAAGAAGTTCGTCAGCATGACGACGACGCGGTTCCGCCGGTCGTACGGCGCCGGGTGGCGAAAGATGCTCTTCCAGATCTGCGAATCGCGAATGTAATCGCCGACAGACATGTTGTTTCAGGCCAGCCTTGAAATAACGGGAACGGTATTTCCTAAAAGCGCTTGGGGCCGCCAGGAGAGCGGTTTACCAGGAACCAGAGCAGCAACAACGACTTGGTGATGTCGGGTGTCCTTCCCGATTAGCGACACTCAGGCGACCTCCACAAAGCTCGCCGGATCGTTCCACTGACCGAGTTCTTGTTGGAACTTGCGACTCTTATCAACTTCAATCGAACCGTCCTCCGACAGGCGGATGGCCATCCGCTCGAGCGGTCGCGGAGCGGGTCCCTCGAAGTTAATTCCGGTGATGTAAAAGCCCGAGCCGTGGCACGGGCATTTGAATTTGCGCTCTCCTTCGAGCCAGTTCGGCGTGCAACCCAGGTGCGTGCAAACGGTCTGCAGTGCGTAGATCAGGTCTTTGCCGTTGTATTCGCTGTGCACGACCCAGACGCCGTATTGCGCCGTCCACTTGGTGGCGACGCTCGCGGGCGGATAGTCGGAGGGAGGGCCGACTTTGAACTTGCTCGGCGGCTCGACGAGGACATTTGGCATCATGAATCGGGCCGTCGCGAGTCCGCTGATGCCCATCGTCGCGGTAAAGGCGGTCCAAGCAGTCCGGAATGGTGAACCGAAGAGGGCCCAGGCCGTGCCGGCCAGGAATCCGCGGCGTGGTTCGACGTCGGCAGGCGCCGCTTTTTTTGGCGCGGGCTTTTGCGGGATCACCGGCGCGGCCGGAGCGGGTTTGACGGCTGTCGCGACGGCGGCGATCGCAGCCGGGGCAGCACCGCGCCCTTCCCGAGCCGCCTTCAACATTTCTTGAACGGAGGGTCGAGTGCCGGGGGCCGCGGTTGCCGCTGCGGCTGCGGGTTTCGCTGCAGCCTTTGCCGGTTTTTCTCCCGCCGGTTTCGCCGCGGCCGGGGCGGCGCCTTTACCGGCTTGCGCGCGGGCGGCCGCCAGAATGTCGCCGGTCGACTTCGCGGCCGCGGGGGCTGCTGCTCCACCCGACTGAGCGCGAGCAGCGGCGAGGATGTCTTTGGTCGAACTCGCGCCGCCAGCTGCTGCCGGCCCGCCGGGAGCTTTCGCCGGTGTGGCCTTGGGAGCTGCCGAGGCGCTGGCCGCCGGCGCGGCGCCTGTCGACTGGGCGCGAGCAGCCGCCAGAATGTCCTTTGTCGATTTCGGGGCGCCCGCCGTCGGCGGTGTCGCGGGAGCGGCCGGGGCAGGAGTTGCAGCGGCAGGCTGTTCGGTCGCCGCTTGCGGCGCTGGGGCCGGACTTGCCGCGGCTGACTCAGGCGATGCTTCCGGGGCCGCTGCGGGAGCTTCGCCTCCCTGCCCCGCTTGAGCCCGCGCTGCTTTTAAAATGTCCGCCGTCGACAGCTTCTTCGCCATCTCGCTATGTTCCACCACAAGTTGGTCGACCCGGTGGGCACCGATAGAGACGGCACCAATCCGAATGGCTGGACGGCCAGATGGGCTTCGAGGACTGAATGGAATCAGGACATCGAAATGCGCGCACCGAGCCCGCCCGAGATCCGGGTTCGCTTTGCGGATTTTGTCACCCGCTTTAAAAGCTGTCTACTCCGGCGAGCGACCAACTTACGGATTTCCCAGAAGCAAGAATTGGCC
>DASPSM010000647.1:0-3392 GCA_035623955.1 Planctomycetaceae bacterium | reverse complement strand
GGCCGCTTCGCGTCTCACCGCCGCTGGGCGACAGTCGCCTTTCCGGTTTGGGTTTACGTATCGGCGACAGGTGTTATCATCTACGCAATGCTGTATCACTTGCCCGCCGCGTGGGGCAATTGAAACGAGGGGAACTTTCGTGCGAACCCGGACGTGGATTTTGACCGTTATCGCGGGGGCGTTGCTCTGCTTGTCGACCGCGAGCCCCGCGTCGGCCTGTCCAATGTGCAAACTTGCGAACGAGTCAGACAGCCGACTTCCGACCGCCTACATGTACAGCATTCTGTTTATGCTGGGGATGCCGGCCACGGTACTGAGTGGCTTCAGCGTTGGCTTCTGGCGACTCTCTCGCAAAGCAGCTCGTCTGCAACGCGAGGCAGCCGAGCACGCCGTGCTGGGGGCGGCCGATCCCGCGGTCGAAGCGATTCAAAGCCCCGAACGGGCTTTTTCGCCCAGCGCTCAAGCCTTGCCGGGCGCTGGCATGGTCGGGCCCGGTTTGGTCTTCCCGTAAGGCCCCGCTGGCCGATCTGTCAACGTATCACTCGCGGGTATCGTTGCGCGCCGGTGATCGGCGCTGGCCTCATTCTGTCGTGGGATCGAAGCCGGCCGGATCGAGGTGATAATCGATCGCCAGCCACAGTGATCGGGCGTAGCGGAAGAAATAAAGCGGGAAGAGCATGCAGAACCCGGCCAAGGGAGCCGCCAGTGCCGTGTTGCTCCAGCCGACGCCGAAGTGCAACGCGAAGTAGACCGCCATCACGGCCAGCACGGTGACGCCGTAGTTGATGTAGGTCGAGCCCAGAAAATAGCCCGGGGCCCGCTCATAGCGCAGGCGGCAGTGAGGACACGTCTCGTGCATACGGAACCAGCCGGCGAACAGTCGGCGCTGGCCGCAGCGGGGGCAGCGCAAACGCAACGCGCGACCCAAAACTTCGGCAAGCGTGGCTCGGGGAGCAGTCGATTCGCTGGGGGGGCTGGCTGCCATGTTTGATCCGGCCCAATGTTAACCCACCCGTCGCCCGGCGCGCACGCTCACCGGCGGTTCAATCCTGGATTTCCAGAAACGAATCGGTCGGTTGCGAGGCCCCCGGACCGACGGGCCGCCGCGAACTCATGATTGCGGCGGTTCGCTACGAAGCGGCTTGGGCTCGGGGACCTTCGCGCGCCGACGCGAGGGAGTGCGATCGGCCGTCGCGCCGCGCCCTTTCGCGTTCCAATTCTCGCCAACCTTCCAGCGCAGGTTCAAGACTCGCGAGCCGCCGATCTGCTGCGCTCGCAGCTGCAGCTCCTGTCCGCGGAGCGCATCGGCGTCGGGCAGTCTATATTCCTGCGTGTCTCGCCCATTCCCGAGCTTCGTGACGATCCGCTGCATGCGCTTGCGGTTCGGGACGTACAGGGTGCACTCGAAGTTGAGCCGCTCTTCGGGCCTGGTGTTGTTCACGATGAGCTGCTTGATCTGCAGGTCGCCGTTTTCAAGTCGCGTGTCGACGACCGAATAGACCACGTCTCCCAGGCCAACCTCGTAATCGCGGTACACGCGGAACGTGTACGACGACAACGCGAAATCGAGCACGATCCGCTGCGTGCCGAGGCTGGTGTTGGACGGCAATTCCAGCGTGATCGGGATATCAAATTTCTCGCCCGCAGCCAGTGAGAACCGCGCGTCCGGCGGTTCGACCTTCCAGTCCTTGGGTACGACGATGTGCACCTGACCGCTGACGCCCTGGTGAAACGTGTTGACGCCGTGAATGACTTCTCGTTGCTTTCCGGTCTTGCTCGGGAGGCGTCCCTTCTCGAACGTAACGGCTGCCATCCACCGGGCGATCTGCTCGGGAAAGTGGCGAATGACGAGCGGGCTTGGGCCAATCCGAATCTTATGACGCACGCCCGACTCGCTGATCGGCAGCCGGATCCGCCGGCCCAGCACGTCGGTGACGATCGATTCCTCGCTGAGATAGAGATCCTCGTCGACCGGCTCGTGGTTCCAGACCACAATTGCGACGTCGCCTTTGCGCGAGAAGGCGAAGTTGCGGCTCCCCTCGGGGAGGTTGAACGAGCCGATGAATTCGGCCCCCTGCAGGGCCATCGCCGTCGTCCGCCAAGGCAAAAACAGCGGAGCAGGGGAGCCGCCCGGTGCCAGCAGACCGCAATCTTCGTCGAAGACGTCGTCGATGAAGATTCTTTGGGCCCCGCCCATCTTGGCTTCGACCATTTTCTTGACCAGGTCGCTCCCCCGCTCGTCGGCAGTGAACCCCGACTTGGGGAGCGGCTTGACGAGCACCCAACGATCGGGCGCGTCGGCGGCCGCCATCGATTTCAAGCGCGTGACCAGCTCGTTCTCCTTGAGACGCTGGCGCGTGCTGATCGACAAGAAAATGCCACGCGCGTCGCTCCGCCGCGGCGGAGGGGTCTCCCAATTCCAATGGACTCCGATGCGCGTGTCGCGGCCGATGCGGTCGAACTCATTCTTGACGCGGGCGGTCGTCTGCGCGAGGTTCTGCGGCGACATGCCGACGAAACTTTCGTCTTCCTCTTCGCCCAACTGCCAGTGCCGCACGTGCGAAGAGTAGCGGGCGATGACCTTCTCGATCGACTCGCGCCAAAACTCGGTCCGCATGGTGAACAGCTCGCTGATTCCGGTCCAGTCGCGAGCGAACTGCCTGCGCAACTCGGGGGGCGGCTCGTTGAGCAGCCCGACGGGAGTGATGTGCCGCAGCGACAAGTCCTCGAAAAACGCGGAAATTTGTGCTGGCGACGGGGTCTGGGCGCCGAACCCGGAAGTCGCCGTCGACGTGCTGGCGTCCGAGACGGATCCCCAGAGCGGATACTTGAGCCAGTTGATCCCTGCCTGCGAGGCCAGCTCAGCCAGTTCTTTCAGACCCGGCATATCGGAGGCCCGACGGATCGTCCAGCCGAACTCCCCCTGGTCCGCCATGTCAGAAAGCGTGTCCATGACGGCAAACGAGGTGCGCTTGGTGAGAATCGTTCTGCCGTCCTGACTCAGCACGGCTTCGACGGCATAAAATCCATGCGGCTGTGAGCCCAGCGTCCAGTCGATCGGCTTCTGTTTGTTGGCGCGGCGCTCGGACAATCTCGCGGAGTCCGTTGCTTTGTCGCCCGCAGCTGTTTTGTCGAGCGAAGCACTCGGCCCCCCCGCCTCGTTCAACGCCGATGTCATCGAAAGGTCGAAAGCGGTCGCGGCGACGCGCTTGCCCTCGGCGTCAGTAACCGCGAGGTCGAGCCGGTAGGCGCGGCGCGGGTCCAGCCCGTCGACGTGCGAAGTGACGACCACGGGCGAATCGTGTGCACGGAAGTGCGACTGAAAGTTGCTGTCCAGCGAGAACAGGGGAAGTTCGCCCATCCACAAATCGTCGAACCAGGCGGCCCCGCGG
>DASPSM010000638.1:0-4016 GCA_035623955.1 Planctomycetaceae bacterium | reverse complement strand
GCCAATTGACGATCAGCTCGGCCTTGTCGCGTTCAATCGCGCGCACAACGGCCTCGGCCACGCGGTCGACCGTCGTCGAGCCGATAACAAACGGCGACCCCCGCCCCGATTGCTGGCGCATGCGGTCGTAGATGCCTCCCTGCTCGGTGAAGCCGGGGCAAATCGCCGTGGCCGAGATGCCCCGGCCGCGATACTCGGCCCGCAGGGCGTGCGTGAAGTTGATCAGCCCGGCCTTCGTCGTCCCGTACGCGGCGCCGTAAGGAATGCCGAATTTGCCCGCTGTCGACGCCATGTTCACAATGTGCCCGCGCCCGCCCCGCAGCATGTGTGGAATCACCAGTCGCGAGAGCAGCAGGGCCGAGGTGAGATTGACGGAAATCGTCTCAGCGATTCGATTCGGGGGCAGCTCTTCGTAATGACAAAACGCCTCGACGCCGGCGTTGTTCACCAGCACGTCGATCGTTCCGAATTCCTGAATGGCCCGATCGACCAGCGACTCCAACGCGTCGAGACGAGAGACGTCTGTCGGCACCGCGATCGCCTTCACTCCACTCGAGCGCAGCGAGGCAGCGGCTTCTTCCAGTAACTCGGCGCGCCGCGCGGCCAGCACCAGATTCGCGCCGGATTGTGCCAGTCGCCGCGCGACAGCCAGGCCGATCCCGGCTGATGCTCCGGTGACCAAGGCCGTGCTGCCGTGAAGCTTGATTCGCTGACCTTTTGCCATGTTGGGCACTTGGCGTATTGGCACTTGACCATTAGCCGGCTTGAACGCGGATGATAGATCGTCGAATCAGATCCCGCGACCCGTGAATTGTCCACCTCGGAACAGCCGCGCCAATCTTGATGCTTTCTTGCGCACGACCTGGGCGAGTGGCTGGTCATGCAGGGGGCGAAATCGACTAGCAAGCTGCAGTGAGCTTGCGCGCCCGCACGACGCGAAACAGTCCGGCGGCATCTTTTATTACGCGGATGTCTTCATAGGCGCCGGTCGACTCAACGCGCGTCCGCACGGCGTCGTCCTGCTCGGGTGAGATCTCCAACAACAGCGTCCCGCCGGAGGTCAGGCGCGCGGGCGCACCGTCGATGATGCGAAAGAGGACTTCCGTTCCCTTCGGCCCGGCGAACAGGGCCGCGTGCGGTTCGTAACGCCGGACGTCGTTTTGCAGCGTTTCGCGTTCGGATTCGGCAATGTACGGCGGGTTGCTGGCGATGACCTCGAACTGCTCCCGCTCGGGCAGCGGCGCGAACAGGTCGCCCTGCAAAAATCGAACGCGGTCCGCGACTGCATGGGTCTCGGCATTTTCCCGCGCGATCGCCAGGGGCGCTTCGCTGATATCAGTCGCCGTGATCTGGGCTGCCGGCAGATTGACCGCCGCTGCAATCGCGATGCAACCAGAACCGGTGCCAAGATCGAGAATCCGCGGCGACTCGAGGGACTTGGCCGCGTCGATCAGCTCGACGACGAGCGTCTCGGTGTCCGGCCGCGGAATCAGCACGTCGGGAGTCACGCGAAAGTCGAGGCTGAAGAACTCGCGATGCCCCACGAGATACGCGACGGGCTCCGACTTCGCCCGACGTTTGGCCAGATCGCGCATCACGGCACGCTGGACGTCGGTCAGCGGCTCGTCGAATCGCGTGTAAAGCTCGATCCGCCGACAGGCTCGGGCGTGGGCCAGCAGAATCTCGGCATCGAGGCGGGGAGTGTCGCTGCCGTGTTGTTTGAAGTGGGCCGTGGTCCAGTCCAGAATGCGCCGGACGGTCCACTCCTCACTCATAACGCTCACCGAGTCACCAAACGATCACTTCGACGACTTCCCGTCGCCGCCCCCCTGGCCGTTCAGGCGCTCCTGGCGGTCATATTCGACGAGCGCGCCGACGAGTTCGTCGATATCCCCCTGCATGAACTGGTCGATTTTGTGCAGCGTCAGGCCGATGCGGTGATCGGTCACGCGGCCTTGCGGAAAATTATAAGTGCGAATCCGCTCGTTGCGGTTGCCGCCGCCGATGAGCGAGCGCCGCTGCTCCGACCGCTCCTTATCGACCTGCTGCTGCTTATGCTCGAAGATGCGGCTGCGGAGCTGGCGCATCGCCTTGGCTTTGTTCTTGTGCTGGCTCTTTTCGTCCTGGCACTTGACGACAATGCCGGTCGGCAGGTGCGTGATGCGGATCGCGCTTTCCGTTTTGTTGACCTTCTGGCCGCCCGGGCCGCTGGCCCGCATCGTGTCGATCTGCAGGTCCTGGTCGCGGATGTCGACTTCGACTTCGGTCACTTCCGGCAAGACGGCGACAGTGGCGGCGCTCGTGTGGATGCGGCCCTGAGCTTCGGTCTCGGGGACGCGCTGCACGCGGTGTCCGCCGCTCTCGAATTGGAGCTGCTGGAATGCGCCTTCGCCGGTGACCGAGAAGACGACTTCTTTGACGCCGCCCAGCTCGGTCGGGCTGAAGTCGAGCACTTCGTACTTCCAGCCGCGCTTGTCGGCAAACCTCTTGTACATGTCGAACAGCTCGCGGGCAAACAGTGCCGCCTCGTCGCCGCCCGTCCCCGCGCGGATTTCCATGATCAGGCTGCCGCGAGTAGCCGAGTCGCCAGCCGAGGCGAGCTCTTCCAGCTCGCCTTCGAGCGTTTTGAGTTCGGCAAGCAGCTGTTCGAGCTCGGATTTGGCGTATTCGCGGGCCTGATGGTCTTTTTCTTCTTCGAGCAGCGCACGGGCCGTCGCCACGTCATCCTTGAGCGCGCGATAGCGGCGCATGGCCCGGGCGACCTTGATCAGCCCCCCCTGCTCGCGCTGCAGCGGCAGGAACCTGGCCGGATCGCTCGAAATCGCCGGATCCTGGAGCATCCGCTCCAGCTCGTCGTAGCGTTTGAGCTTGGCTTCAAGACTGGGATACATGGCAAGGCGCGGGCTGAAAGAAAGGGTCGTCGAGCGTCACACGATCCGTCGGTGAGTCGGCAAATTGTCGGGAGGGCGAGGCTCCCGCCGAGCCGCTGCCGGGACAAACGCGGCTCAGCGGGAGCTTCGCCCTCCCAAAAATCAGGGCTTGCGGCGGCAAACCGCCGACAAGCGACGCGCTAGGAGGCCGCTTCGCCTTCGGCCCCCTTGCGCTTGTCCCACTTGTATTTTTTCTGGAACTTCTCGACCCGTCCAGCGGAGTCGACGTACTTCATCTTCCCGGTGAAGTACGGATGCGAGTAGGCGCTGATATCCACCTTGATCAACGGATAGTCCTTGCCATCCTCCCACTTGACCAGTTCCTTCGACGTCATCGTGGTGCGGGACAGGAACTTATGGCCGGTCGACGTGTCCATAAAGACCGCCGCTTTGTAGTCCGGGTGAATTCCAGCTTTCATCGCATCGCCCTATTTGCCGACGGCTCGGCGTGAAATCGTCAGAACCTGTTGTGAACAGGTCAGTTTAGGGACTCGATTGATCGGCGACAAGATTAGGGCCGCGCCCCAAAAAGCGGGGCAGCCGAAAAGGCATTGCCCCGCCTAAAGCGAAGGGCCGACGCGGCGGCCAACGGGCCCTACATCCATTCCTTGATGACCTGACCCTCGACTAGCCGGATTGGGCGGCCGTCGGGGGACTTCACCGTCAGATCGGCGGGCAGGCCGAGTTTGGCATAGATCGTCGCGGCGATGTCGTCGGAAAAATACTCGTCGCGAATCACCTTGCCTCCTTCGTCGTCGGTGGCGCCCAGCACCGCGCCCCCCGGGACGCCCGCTCCGGCCATCACCGCGAAGCCGGCCGAGGCCCAGTGGTCGCGGCCGCTCGCGGAATTAACCTGGGGCGTGCGGCCGAAGTCGGTCAGCCAGACAACAAGAGTCGTGTCGAGCAGTCCGCGTTCGGCCAGGTCGGTCAGAAGCTGCGGCAGTCCCTGATCGATGTGGGGGACCAGGTGCTGCTTGAGAGAGGTGAAGTTGTTCTGGTGCGTGTCCCAGCCGCTGTCGGTGAGCGTCACGAAGCGAACGCCCGCTTCGATCAGCCGGCGTGCCAAAAGGCAGCTCTGGCCAAATC
>DASPSM010000632.1:0-2920 GCA_035623955.1 Planctomycetaceae bacterium | reverse complement strand
TTGCGCGCCTTTCCGTCGGCGCCGCGGGCATTGAGATACTCGATAACGAGCACGTCGTCGCCGGGGAGCCCCGCAGCCGCCAGCGACAGCGCCTCCGGCGTTTCCACGCAGACAAATTGCTGCCCTGTATGAAACCCCGGGCGCCGCAACAGAATCGGAAAGGCCAAATTGTGCTTCGCGATCGCCGCCGGACCTTCGGAGCCCAGCAGTGGGGCCCGCGGCATCCGCACAATGCGGGCGGTCACGACGCCCGGCACGCGTCGCAGACGCTCGGAATTGGCGATGCGGCCCGTGCGCAGGACCACGGCAGGCGAGTTGATCACCGGCGCGGTCGTCATCGCGACAATCGCATTCGCGGCTTCGAGCGCCGACTCGCAGACGTCCGCGTCGCCGATCGAATTGAAGATCAGCCGATGCTCCGGCAGCGGTTTCGTCCGATCGTAGAACTCAGTCGCAATCGTGATGATCAGAAAGACGCGATTGTCGATCAGATCGTGCCAGGGGAGATTGCCCCGATTGGCCGACATCAGGACGAGGATCGGGATCGGATCGCCAGTGCCCAGATAAGGGAACGTGGCGACCGGCCGGTTGTGGAACCGGACTGCCAGGTGCTCGAGGGCCTTTCCCTCATCTCCCAACTCCCAAAAGATTCCGGCCAGGCCGCGATGGGCGTTGAGGTGACTGGGATCGAGCCTCAGGGCCGCTTCGTAACGTTCGCGCGCGGCCTCGAAATTTCGCTCGCTCGCCAACAGGTCGCCGAAATTCGTGTGTCCCTTTGGATTGTTGGGGTGATACGTGACGGCCGCAGTGTAGGCGACGCGCGCCGCGGCTGAGAAACCGGTCTGCGCGAGCAGGTCGGCGAAGTTGACGAGCGTGCCGAAGTGTGTCTGATCGCGCTCGAGGATTTGGAGGTATTGCTGCCTGGCTTCCTCGACCTGTCCGAGCTCCGAGAGCAAACGCGCCCGGTCAGCCCGGAGGTCGAGAGAGCCACACTCTGCCTCCGTGAGCAAGCGCGACTCGATCGAGGCCAGGGCGGCTTCGAGATTCCGGCGCGTCACGATCCGCATGTCGCGACATTGCACTCGGGGCAGTCTATCCATGCGTACACCACATCGAGCCGGAATTGAAGCATTTGGGGGATTCGGGCAGCGGATATTTCGCCGGTTTCGGCTTTCGCGCGAAGGCCAATTTCGGGGGTCGCGCGTCAATCGCGGGTGAAACCGCGTCGCCGGGATCCTCTCGACGGCAAAGAACGGTTCGACGATCATCCGCGCCCGAGTGTTGCGCGAGTGGAGGTGATCGAACGGGCAGGAGCCTTCGGAGTGTCGAACGGAACGGCTCGCGAGACTTTCGAGCAAGCTCTCGGGCATCATCGGGCGGGCCGAGTCGGCGATGCCGAACGACTCTATCGCTTGGTTCTACAGGGCCAGGCCGACCACGCCGGAGCGCTGCACTTAATGGGGGTCGTGGCGCTTGAGCGCGGCGATCGCGCCGAATCTCTCGATTGGCTTTGCCGGGCGACCTCCGCAGCGCCGGACAACGCCGTTTATCGCCTCAGCCTGGGCCAGACCTTGACCGCACTGGGGCGGCTCGGGGAAGCAATTGAGGCGTATCGAGCGGCGACGGAAATCGCCCCCGACTTAGTTGACGCGTGGTTTGCCCTCGGCATCTCCCTTCAGAGGGCGGGGCGGCAGAATGACGCGGTCGGCGCGTATCGCCAGGTACTCGAGCGAGAGCCCGATCACGCCGACGCCTGTAACAACCTCGGCAGCGCACTCGATCAGCTCGGAGACGGCGAGCAGGCGATCGGCTTTTATCGACGGGCGATCGATCGGCAGCCGAATTTTGCAGCCGCTTACAACAATCTGGGCCTGGCGTTGGCGACGCGACGGCAGCTCGACGAAGCGGTTGATGTGCTCGCGCAGGCGGTGGCGCTGCGTCCCGACTTTGCCGAGGCCTGGTACAACCTCGGCAATGCCCTCTTTAGGCGGGCGGAATTCAACGAAGCCGCCGACGCCTTTGGCCGTGCGTTGTCGTTGCGCCCCGAGTGGGCCGAAGCGCACATCAATCTCGGAAACGCGCTGCAGGCTCTTCGCGAATTCGAGCAGGCGGCTCGTGCTTACGGCCGCGCTCTGGCTGTGCGACCCGACGACGCCGACGCGCTCAACAACCTCGGGAGCGTTCAGCGCGACTTGGGACGCATCGACGAAGCGATTGGCACGCTTCGTCGGTGCGTCGCGGTTCGCCCCGATTTTCACATCGCGCATTGCAATCTGGGAAACGCGCTGCGGGATACGGGGCGGATTGAAGAGGCCGTCGCCGCTTATCGGAAGGCCGTGGAGCTTTGTCCGGCCGACGCGATTTCTCACAGCAACCTTGTCTACGCGGTTCACTTTCATCCCGACTATGACGGTCCGGCCATCCTGCAGGAAAACCGGCGCTGGAACGCGACGTACGCCGAAGGGCTTTGGGACAGGTCTCGCGGTCACGCGAACGATCGGGATCCCGATCGCCGGTTGCGGATCGGATATCTGGGGGCGGATTTTCGGGACCACTGCCAGTCGCTGTTCACGATTCCACTCTTGTCGCAGCACGATCACGACCAATTTGAAATTACGTGCTACGCAAACGTTCCCCGTCCGGACTCGTTCACGCAGCGGATCATGCGCTGCGCCGATCGCTGGCGCGTCACGTCGGGGCGCTCGGACCAGGAAGTGGCCGACGAAATCCGAGCCGACGGCATCGACATCCTTGTCGACTTGACGATGCACATGTCCAACGGTCGGCCCTTGGTCCTGGCGCGGAAGCCGGCTCCTGTTCAGGTGGCGTACCTGGCCTATCCGGGAACGACCGGCCTCGCAGCCGTCGATTATCGTCTCACCGATCCGTATCTCGATCCGCCGGGCGACAGCGATGCCGA
>DASPSM010000004.1:0-5952 GCA_035623955.1 Planctomycetaceae bacterium | reverse complement strand
CCCTGCTGCACGAGGAAACCCGGCTCGATTCGCTCAATCGAAAGCTCCTCCGGCCCCAAAGCGATCGCGCCATAGTTGAGATCCTTGAGGGCAGTGCGCATCACCTGGAATTTGAACTTGTTCTGCACGTTGTCTTTCCGCACGAGGCCGCCCAGATCGAGCGCCACAAAAGGCCAGCCTTTTTGCGTGAGTTGACGCATCAAGTCCGCGCGGCGCGAGAGTCCGCCCGATTGTGTGACCGAGCAACCGCAGGGCTCCATGTATCCGTGCTGTTCGCCAGAGAAAACGAGCGTGACAGCGGGCTCGGTCCAGCCCCTGAGGAGCGGCTTCACGTCGAGCACCACGGCTGACTTCGCCTGAGGAGCGGGAGCGTGGCTCTGCGCATGCGTTTCCGCAGGCTTCGAATCCTTGCCGCTTGGTGCGACAACAGGCTCGGTCGCGCCGGAGGGGTGCTGCGGGACGTCAGTTTGATTGATCTGGTCGCCGCAGCCGGACGGCAGGCCCGCGACGAGCGCGATGGCAATCAGCCCGGCCGCAAACGGGACGGCCTTCAGAAGCTCCTTCGACATTCAGCAAGTCCTCGAGAAGCGGCAGATCAGGAATGACGGAATTCGCTTTGGGCGACGGATGATCACTGGGCCGCCTATTGGCCCTCCGACGCGACCGGCGAATGATAGTTGATCGGCGCAGTGGCTGCGAGATCTTGGATGCGCCGCACGTCGTCTTACGTCACAACCGCTCGCGCCGTTTGAACGCCGGACGCTTCACGCGCTCACGGGTGCAGTTTATGGGCCCACGAGGCGACGGAGGCTCGCGACCGTTTGGTCCGACAAATAGCGATCGCTATGACCCCAACGATGATTGATTTCGTCGAGTTCCAGAGCTTTTCGGGCCTGCTTCTTCGCGTCGTCGATCCGTCCCGCATCGGCGAGCGCCGCCGCGCAAATGCCGCGGAGCGACGCTTCGGTGGGGTATATATCGACCGCGCGCTTGAAAGCCTCGGCTGCGGCGTTGGCGTCCGCGGCCTCCTGAGTGCGAGCGAATTTTGCCCGATAAAACTCGCCCCGCCGCCGATAGCGCGTGAAGTTCAGAGGATCCTGTCGGATCGCCTCATCCAGCGCCTGCTGCGCTTTGGCTAAGTAATCGACGGGGCCGCCGGGCGGGCTCCCTTGCCACATTGCGAAGAATGCGTCAGCCAGCTTGTCGTGAGGATCCGGGCTGAGCGGATCCTGGAGGGCGGCTTGAATAAAGTCTTTTTGCGCCCGCTCGAATTGACCGTCCACAAACAGTGCCTGCTCCCCGGAGGCGATCGCTCCGCGGCGATTGAGCACCGGCAGCGTCGCTGTAAAGAACAGAGCCACAAAAAGGGAAACGCCAAGGCCGCCGATCGCCATTACAACGCGCGGAGAAGCTCCGGCGGCCGCGGGGCGATTAAGCGGGGCGAAGGCGAGCGCCGCGAGGACGAGCAGCACTTGCACGACGGCGGGCATTCCGATTCCTCCCGCACCGCTGAGGTGGATCATCAGCCCCAGCGCGCCGGCCCCCAGGGCGACCGTGGCCAGTCGAGTCGAGCCGAGACGAATCCGCATGATCGCAAAGGTAACCACCCACGCGGCCAGAAGCGGCAACTGCCACCAATCAAAGTTGCCGCTGGCCGCCGCCACCGGCGCCAAAAACCCGAACAAGAAGCCGACTGCCGGACCCCAAAGATCGGCCGTCCAGGAGGGCAGTGGCTCAGGCTCTTTCGCGCGAGTTTGTTCGTTGCCGGTGGGATCATTGCTGGTTGGATCCTTGCGGAAAGGAAGAACGGCCAGCACCAGACAGGCGAGGAAGCTCACCACGGCCAGGATTCCGCCACTGGCCCACAAATCCAGCAGCCAGTTGTGCGGATCGGCAATCTCTTCGCTCGATTCGGGAACCTTGTAGCGCAAATAATGCTGGCGGAAGTTGCCCGGCCCTGTGCCGAAGATCGGCGAAGCGGCGACGGTGTGAGCGGCGCCGTTCCAATATTGGAAGCGATACGACAACGATTTCGGAGCCTCGGAGATCACCTCAACGTCAAAGCCCTTTCCCAGGGCGGCAATCGCGAACAGAATGACGACGCCAACGCTTCCCAACGCCAGCGACAGCAAGATGCGACGAGTCGACCATCGCCGATTACGCGCAAGCGTGGTCAGGCCCCAGATCGCGCCGGCGACAACCAGGCCCGTCCACGCGGTGCGGCTCTTCGTCAGGATCAGGCAGTAGAGCAGAAGGACGAAGGCGGTTGCCCAGGCCGCGATCAGCCACTTGGGACGCGGAGCCTGCAGCGTGCGAAACAGCTCGCCGCCGAGCACCAGCATGACCAGCAGAAACCCGGCAAACGTGTTGGCCAGAGCGAAGGGGCCGTACGCCTCGTTGCTGAATTTGAGCCGATTCACGTATTGCTTGCGGCCCGCTTCATCGGTCGGGATACCCTGCGATTGAAGCGTGAACTGCAGTTCGCCCAGCCGCTTCCGATTCGTGTCGGGCTTTTTTTCCAGCGACTCGAGTTCGCTGATCATCTCCGAATATTCACGGCTCGCCAGCCGATACGAGACGTAGTGTTGCCAAATGCCAAGCCCGCTCAATACCACTGCCACCGCGACAGCGATCGCAGCCAGCCGTCGGGCATCAGGCGCGGTCTGGATCGTTTGCCTCAGCAAAAAAAACGTCGCCCCCAGCCCAACCCATTCCCACGCGAGGTTGAGGGCGGTCCGACGATCGCCTCCAAAAGCAAACACGGCGGCCGCCGAAATCCAGTGAGCGACGACCAATGCCCAGAGCGCCCAGTCGAAAAGGCTAAACCGCGCTGCGTAGGTCGCGCTCCGCAGTCTGCCCCACGCCCACAGGATTACGGCCGCAAAGTCGAGCTGCACGAGCCAAAGCGTGTCGCCCATTCCGGCCGACTCGGCCGGAATCAGCCAGCGCACGACGATCAGAGCGATGACCAGCGTGCGGAGCAGCGAAGTAAACGCATCGCTTTCTGTCGACTCGACCCGTGCCGCGCGCGCGGGAGCCGCTTGCGTCGCCGTTCGCCTGGTCTTGCTCATAGGGACGCGGCCATCAGCCCGATTCTCCGCCGTTGTTCATCCGTCCGGCCGTTTCGAGGATTGCAATGATTGCCAGAATGCAGACCACGAGCGCCAGGACGAGGACCGCACCGGGCCAGTCGTGAACACGATATAAAAGCAGGGCCGCAAGCCCCGTGGTCAGAGTGGCCAGGTGCACCGTCAGCACCGCGCCGCGGGTCCGCAGCCCGAGTTCCACCAGCCGATGCGAAAAGTGGCTTTTATCGGCATGAAACGGGCTCCGCCCCTGCAGGCTGCGGATGATCACCACCGAACAAAAGTCATAGAGCGGAATCGCCAGGATGCACAAGGGGGCCAGCACAAGGTGCTCGCTCTCGGGCGCTTCGTCGTATTCGTAGTAGGTTCCCAGGAGCGTGGCGCAGGCCATCACGAGTCCGATGAAGTAGCTCCCCGTGTCGCCCATGAAGATGCGGGCCGGATGCCAGTTGTGACATAAGAATCCGACCAGCGAGCCAACCAGCACCAGCATCAGCCCGGCAACGAGCCAATGGGGCTGTTCGGTGGCGTTCAACATCAGCGTGGCCAGCACGACGGCGGCGATCAGCGCGATCCCGGCGGACAGCCCGTCCATGTTGTCGAGGAAGTTGAACGAGTTGACCAGCACGAGGATCCAAAACACCGAGATCACCTGCCCGACCAGCGGCTGCGGGGCAAACACGGTGGCGTGCACGCCGGCGCCGAAAACGAGGGCGCAGGCGACGCCGATCTGCACGATCAACCGCGGCACCCAGTGCAGATTCTTGCGGTCATCGATCAGCCCCATCACCGATAACAAGATGCCCGCCCCCAAAATCCACCAGAGTTGAAAGCGGCGTTCCAACACGCCTGGGAGCGAGATACCGGTGTCCTCGAGCAGCCGGGCGTGCAGCTCCGGGTGTCGCAACAGAAACCGTGCGGCCAGCTCGGCCCCCAGCAGCGGAATCACCACGCCCGCGACGATCCCGATTCCGCCGCCCAGGGGCGTCGGAACCTTGTGCACCTTGCGGGCGGCCGGCTGATCAATCAGGCCGATTCGCGGTGCGATCACCCGCATCGCCGCCGTCACGCACAGCGAGATGACAAACGACGGCACGACGCAGGCCAGGACAAAGAAGATCATCGAGGAGCCAGGGGCGATGAACCGAGGCAGACCCGCTCAGAACAGGGCGGGAGCGGCACTGATTTTAGTCTGTCACACGCCACCCATCGGCGAAAAGGGGCCCGGCCCGCGACAAACGTCGGTCGCCGTCGCTCCGCGCGCAATCTCTACGCTAACCGGGCCGTGCGGCACCACTGATACGAACGGACCAACCGGGGCGTTGGCCAAATCGGTCAGTGAAATTGCGCGTTGATGGGCCGCGGCAGGCTACCCCGCGTCCGGGGCTTCCGTAAAACGGAGCGCCCCGGCCACTCCAGCTCGCAAAGCGGCAGCATTTAGCGGCCGAATCGGGGGCTCTTTGCGACGTTGTTCGGTGGGACGTGGTAATACTCGCGCAGCCGGGCCAATTCCGCCGTGAGCTCTTTGACGGTGCCGGCATAGTTGGGGCCCGCGTAAACGCTGTGCATTTCATTGGGATCGCGCTCGAGCAAGCTGCGACATCTCTTTGGCCTTGAACGGTCCGGGACATCAACGGGTCGCCGGCACCGCTTAAAAAGTCGATGCGATGCCGGATGAGTATTGCGAACGGCTATACCGAATCTCAGCGGATCGACTCATGCGGGCGCAAACCGACCGCGGAACGCGCTTTTAAATCGAGCGCCCGTTGAACGTCCTTCACAACCACCGGCATGAATCTGGCGATGCCCGCCGCGTTCAGGTGGATCGTGTCCCAGCAGAGAGGTCGTTCGTAGAAATCGATCGTCGGCTGGCAGACGATCACCTTGGGGTGCCGAACGCTCAGCTCGCGAAGCCGCTGCTCGAGCGGCGAAAAATCAAACACGCCCTTCATATCGGCGGAGATCGGCGAAATCCGCAGCACGAGTGGAATCTGGCATTCTTCGCTGGAGGCGATCGCTGCTTCGATGGCGGCGCTCCAGTCCGCCGACATATAAACGACGTCGCCATGCGTGGCCTCGGGCCGAGCGCGCGGACTGTGCTCGCCGGGCAACCCCCAATGGCCGCGCGCCTGCTGCACGTTGTGCTGGAGAGTCCAGTAGGTTTCTGAAGCCATCCCCCGCAATGGCAGCGACCGGAAATCGGGACGTTGCTGTTTTCCGAGCGTTGCCAGGTCATGGAGGATCTCGCGAACTCCGCGACGGGTGTAATAGGCGAAATCTGCTTGCTTGTTCGCCGAGTTCGCCTGTCCGTAGGTTTTACTGAACCTCCAGGGGGCCGTTCCAACGCGCAGTTCGGCCGCGTGCCCAAGGGAATAGGTCGCTACGAGCAGATAGATCGCCCGCGGTGGCGGATGCTTTGACAGATAGGTCTTGGCGATCACCGGCAGCACAGCCGGTTCTGCAAACGTCCCCAGGTTGTAAGAGCTGAGCCCCGTTGCGCGTGAGAACGCGACACTGTCGACGTCGAATCGGCACGCGCTGTCCCCAAGAAACAGCACGTCATTCGGATCGCTGTTGCGGACGGCGTACTCGCCGACGTACGAGAGGCAAGCATCGTCGACGGAGGGGGGACTCCACAGGCTTGCGAAAAAGCCCAGCCCCGGATCGTCGGCTTTGACGAAGGAGCCGACTCGATAGGCTTCCCCGGCCGACGCGACAACCGTCAGGGCGACCGTGGCGAGGACCAGTGCTGCCGAGCCGATTCGTTGCTTCAGCACGCGGTGCATTGCATCAAGCCGCCGAGGATTGGCAATTCTTGGCCACTCCGCATTCAGCAGTAAGGACAGCCCCAAAGAATCAAAAAAAA
>DASPSM010000598.1:0-7971 GCA_035623955.1 Planctomycetaceae bacterium | reverse complement strand
TCTCCCACGATGATCGCGCGGTGATGATCTTGAAGGCAGGCGGCCACAATCTCGCTCGCGGACGCGCTGTAATGATTCACGAGCACGACCATCGGAAAATTGGGGAACGTTCCTTCTTTCTTGGCCTCCCAGGTGCGTTCCGTGGTGTTCCGGCCTTTGGTGCTGACGATCGTCCCGCCTTCGATGAACATGTCGGCAATTTCGATCGCCTGCGAGAAAAGCCCGCCCGGATCGAACCTCAGGTCGAGCACTAGTCCGCGCATCCCATCCTCGAGGAGCTGGTTGATTGCCTTTTCCAGCTCGATGGCACTATGGCGGCTAAAGTGCGTCAGCCGCACGTAGCCGATTTTGTCTTTCTTGTCGATCATAAAATCCCAGGAGCCGTCCGGCTTATAATGGTCGCCGAGAACCGTGGCGACATGAATCACGTCGCGCACGAGCGCAACTTGCTCCTTCTTATTCGTCGCTGCGTGCAGGATTCCCAACTTGACGGGCGTGCCCGGCTTTCCTTTGAGGAGTGAGACAGCCTTGTCGGTCGAGTATCCCTCGGTCGACTTTCCGTCGATCTCCATGATCGTGTCGCCGGCCATCAGCCCGGCGCGGTAGGCCGGGGTCCCGGGAAGGGGCGACATGACGGTCAGACGATGCGTGCGCTCATCGGGATGGATCTGAATGCCGATGCCGCCAAACTCCTGATCGACGGACTCGCTGAACTGAGCCATCTCTTCGGGGCTGATGTAGCTCGAATAAGGATCGAGCTTCGTCATCATCCCTTCGATGGCCGCCTGCAGCAGTTCGCGACGGTCGACATCTTTGACGTAATTGCGCTCGACTTGCTGGAAGGTGTCGACAAAGACCTTCATCAGCGTGTAATAGTCGTCCTTGGGAGGTGCATCCTTTTTCTCGGAATCCTCCGCTCGAACGACTGGGGCCACTAAGGCAGTGACCGCGAGCATCGACACGAGCAATAACAACGGCGGCAGCCAGACGCGTCTTAAGCTTGGCATCACTTTCCCCTCGAGGTCGGCGCTCGCGGAAGCGCGCTTGAGCCACCCTGTTTCTTCAGTCTAGGTTGCATCGGCATTTTCGGCAAGTTCCGAGATTTTGATGAAATTTCCGGCTGTGAAACGACCGCGGCAAGCGGTCGGTTGACGCGTTCGCGGCGGCTTGCTGGAATCGACCGAGAGTCAAGCTTACGGTCCAAGGAGAGGTGCCGTCGCGATGAAAGGGCGGGTCGAGGTCTTGTGCGGGGCTGCCGGCTCCGGCAAGACGAGCCGGCTGCTGGGGATCTTCCGCGACGAATTGCGGCGCTTGCACGCCATCGGCGCGCCGGGTCAGGCCGTCTGGATCACACCGACGGCACACTCGCGAAAAGAAATTCGACAGGGTGTGCTCGACGCCTCGCTCGGCGTTTGCTTCGCACCCAACGTCTTCACGTTCGATCAATTTGCCGAACGGCTGTTGCAAACCACGGGACCAGGGATCACACCCCTGTCGCGAGTGGCTCAGCGGATGATCGTGCGTTCGATCATTGACGAAGCGGTTTCCGCTAAGTCGCTCCCCTATTTCGCGCCCATCGCCCAGACATCCGGTTTTCTGGATCTTGTCCTGGGCCTGATCTCCGAATTGAAGCGGGACGAGACCGAACCGGACGATTTTGCCAACGCGTGCTGCAACCGCAACTCGCCCCGCGATGCCGAGCTGCTGCTGTTGTATCGCCGCTATCAAGAGCGTCTGACGACTCTCTCGCTTTACGATGCCGAGGGGCGATTCTGGGCGGCCCGCTTGGAGCTTGCCGGGGGACGCCGCGGCGCGTTCGATCCGCTGACACTGCTGATTGCCGACGGCTTTGCCGATTTCACGCATCCGCAATACGAGATCCTCGAACACTTATCGGACTACGCGGACCGCGTCCTGATCTCGCTCCCCTTGGAGCAGCCGGTCCTGCGGACCGATCTGTTTGCCAAATCGAGCAAAGCCTTGGAAGAAATTCGCCGACGTTGCACGGTCGATATCGTCACGGCGGCGGCTTGCAAGTCTTCCTGCGACGTGGCTCCCGCTCCGCTGGTTCAATCCTGCAATCAGCCGGCCGCATTGCGGCACGTGGCCGAACACTTGTTCGACAACCCCAGAACGGTATCGCAACTCTCGGACGCAACGGGGATCGAAGTCATCGCGGCGGCGGGTCCGGCGGGCGAAGCGCGAGCCGTCACCGAGCGGGTCAAGCGGCTCCTCCTGGAGGGCGTGTCTCCCGACCAGATCGTGATCGGCACGCGCTCGCTCGACGAAGACGGCGTCGAGCTGGCATCCACGCTTGAGGGGGCGGGAGTCCCGGCGTGCTGCGAGGCGGCGACTCGCTTCTCACAAACCGCGATTGGGCGAGCCCTATTTGCCGTACTCCAAGTTGAGCTGCAGGATTGGGCCTTTAATGCACTCAGCTCGATGCTGCGGTCGAATTATTTCCGCCCGCGATGGAGACTTTCGTGCCCGGCTTCGGCCGTGGAGCCAACGATTCGAGTCCTCAGACGCTACCAGCTCGGTTCCGATCGCCAGCACATCCTGAAGCGACTGGCAAAGCTCACGGATCGGCCCGAAGGGGCCGGCGGTGAGCCACACAAGAGAGAGGAAATCCAAATCGCGAGCCAGCTCCTGACGGCCCTTTCGGAGGCCACAAATCGACTGCGCGCGCCGAAGGACCTCGAAGGATGGAACGATTGCCTGTTCGGCCTGGCCAGCGAACTGGGAATCGAGCCGCCTCCCGAGGGGCAAAGCCCGCAGGCAGCGTTTGAGTCCGCCGCGCTCGACGCACGCGATCGCAGCGTGTGGGACCGGCTGGGCGAAGTGCTGCGCGAGGCCGCGCGAGTTCGCGAGCTATTGGACGATCGCCGGGCGATGTCGCTGGCCGAGTTCGCCCGGCTGTTGCGCGATCTGCTGGAATCGCAGACCATCATCGAGTCGGGCGGCGAGCGCGGCCGAGTGCGAGTGGTCGAAGCCTCGGACCTCCGCAATTTGGAAATCCCCTACCTGTTTCTGACAGGTTTGTCGGAAACCAGCTTCCCTCGCGGCCGGCGCGACGATTGCTTTTACAGTGCCGCCGAACGCCGGGACTTTCTCCGCAAGGACCGCTCGGGGTTAGAGCTGTCGACGCCGCAGCAAGACGAGATGCTGCTGTTTTATTTGATCGTGACTCGGGCGAGGCGCCGCTTGACACTCAGCTATCCGAGCGTCAGCTCTTCGGGGCAGCCGCTGTTTCCCAGTCCCTACGTGACGGCCATTCGAGATTTGTTTTATAAGCCGGCGATCGTGCCGGCGGCACAAATCGATCTCGACCCGGTGCCCAGCCGCGAGGTGGCCCTCTCGACAGCCGATCTGCGCCTGGCCGCGACCGACGAGTTGCATTCGGGTCGAGCCGGATTGTTCCGGGCGATGGCGGAAATGCCGTCACAGGGGGCTCCCGCTCGAGGAATTCTGGCCGCCGCTGAGATGGACACCTGCCGGTTCGAGCAGCACGGTTTCACGCCCTTCGAGGGGCTGTTGCAACACGGCCCGACAATTAGCCGGCTCTCACACAAATACTCGCCCGACTATCAATTCAGCCCCACGCAGCTTGAACGGTACGCCACCTGCCCATTTCGCTTTCTCTTGTCAGAGGTGATGGCCCTCGAGCCGCACGATGCGATTGAGCCGGAGATCGATCCCCGAAGGAGAGGAATCGCCCTGCATCGTGTGCTGGCCGATTTGCACCGTTCGCTGACGCACGACCGAACTTCGAAGAGCCCAGATCGGGCCGCCTTGATCGGAGCCCTGCGCCAACTCATTGAGGGAGAGTTCGCTATTGCCGCTGATATTCCTGCGTATGAACGAGCTCTTCAGGCTGCCGAGCGCGCATTCGCCGAGCGGTTCGTCGATCTTTATTCGCAGCAGTGTGAGGACTATGCCGCGGCTGTCGGCAGTGGCTGGGACGAGCTTCCGTCGCCTCGGTTTATCGAGCTTGCCTTCGGCGACGTGCCCGATTCGGACGAGCCGGCGTCAACTGGCTCCGCGCCGCTTCCCTGCGCGACATTCGGTCCGCCTGACGGGCCGGTTCGCGTTCGGGGTCGGATCGATCGCATCGATGTCGGCCGTCGCAGCGGCCGGGAGGTCTTTACCGTAATCGACTACAAGACGCGCTTTGCCCCGCGGTACCAGCTTACTGATATTGAGTTCGGGCGTGCGCTGCAGCTTGCGATCTACGCTTCCGCCGCCCGTCGAACGGGGCTTCTCGATCCCGAGGCCGCGGTCTTCCAAATGGCCTATTGGACGTTGACGCTGGCGGGTTGCGTCGTGGGCTTGAAGGGCAAATCCAAAGCGATCGAGATGCTCGATCCCGAACTTGCCGGCGAGATCGAGCAAACGCTGCACGAAGTCCTGCCCAAGATTGCCCAGCGATTGCGAGCCGGACAGTTTCCAGTGGTCAACGCCGATCCGGACTGCGGCAAATGGTGCCCCTACAGCACCGTCTGCCGCGTGGGACAGGTCCGCAGCCTCGAAACCGAGCACCAGAAGCTGTGGAGTCTGTCACCGCGATGACTGCTCGCAGAACCTTTACTGGCAGAAGGCGGGCAGGTGGGGCGAAGTTTGCGCCCCATAGTCGATCGCTCTTCGTCGAGGAGGCCACAATCGCTGGCGAAAGCGACCTTACAGCCGAGCAACATTCCGCCGTCTGCACCCGCGACGTTTCGATCGGCCTTTCCGCCGGGGCCGGTTGCGGCAAGACGCTGGTGCTGACGCGGCGTTTCTTGACTCACCTGGAGCCCCTCGGAAACGGACCGACGGCCGCCACCGTTCCATTGGCGCACGTGGTCGCGATTACGTTTACCGATCGGGCCGCTCGCGAGATGCGCGATCGTATTCGGGCCGAATGCGCGAAGAGATTGCGCGAATGCCCGCCGGACGAAGTCGCGCACTGGCTGGCGATCCTACGCGGCCTCGATGCGGCGCGGATCAGCACGATTCATTCGTTTTGCTCGGGACTGTTGCGGCGGCATGCGGTGGCGGCGGGAATCGACCCGCAGTTTCGCCCCTTGGAAATGGAAATCGGTCAGGCGCTCCTGCGGCAAAGTGTCGCGCGCACGGTCAAGCGATTGCTTGAAGCCGATCATCAAGACTGCTTTCGGCTGCTGACTGAACTCGGACTCGAGCCGTTGCGGCGGGCGATTCGACAATTGGTACTTGGCCGGTCGATGGTCGACGCGCGACCCTTCCAGGGACGAGCGGCGGACGAGTTCGCAGAGCGCTGGGTAACCCATCTCAACGAAGTGTTTCTGCCGCGCGCGGCCCGCGATCTGGGCGAGTCGGAGCTCGTCACGCAAATCCTGCGGCTGCTCAAGGATAACGTGCCTACGAATCGGACGATGCACGAGCGGCGCAACGCGGTGCTGGCCGGGCTCAAAGCTCTCCGTGACTCGCACGCGCCCGCGATGGCGCAACTCCTCGAACTCCGCGAAGCCGCCAAAGTCCAAGGAGGCGGCGGCAAGAGCGCCTGGGCTGACGAAGAAACGTATGAAGCGGTCAGGGACTCGCTGCAGAAGCTTCGCGACAAAATTGACGACCTGAAGCAGTTCACGGACTTTGATCCGCGCGAGATTGAACAGGCCGCGCAGGCGTCGGCGGCCCTGGTGAGTGTGGTGGACGAGGCAGCCGCCGATTTTTCCGCCGCCAAGGCCGAGGCCAGTGTGCTCGATTTCGACGACCTGCTCGTGAAGACTCGCGATCTATTGGCGAATTCGCCCGAGGTGCGCGAGGAGGCGGCCGCTTCAATCGACGCGCTGTTGGTCGATGAGTTTCAAGACACCGATCCGATCCAAGCCGAAATCGTCAACGCGTTGGTCGCGGAACAGCTCCCCACGGGCAAACTGTTCGTCGTCGGCGACAGCAAGCAGTCGATCTACCGCTTCCGTGGCGCCGATCCAGCCGTCTTCGACGCAACTCGCAACAGCCTGCCCGAACAGGGACGGCTGCCGCTGACACACAACTTCCGCAGTCAGCCCGAGATCATCAATTTCGTCAACTCGCTGTTCGAGCCGGTGATGCCGGCGTACGAGCCGCTTGTGCCGCGCCGGTCGCAGCTCTCGCCGAAGCCGGCGGTGGAATTCCTGTTTGCTTTCCCGGGTCCCGAAGAAGAACCGGAGTCGGATCCGAGCTCGCTGGAAGAACACCGGCGTCGCGAAGCGGAGTGGATTGCCAGGCGAATCCTGGAACTTCTTGCCGACCCAACTCCGCGGATCCCCGTACGCGATCCGGAGTCAAATGCCGAGCGGTTGCGCCGGGTCAAGGCGGGCGATATTGCCGTGCTCTTTCGCGCGATGAGCGACGCGGCGATTTACGAGGATGTCTTTCGGCGCCGCGGCGTCGAATATTACCTGGTGGGTGGCCGGGCTTTCTTCGCCCAGCAGGAGGTCTACGACCTCGTCAATTTGTGCACCTTCCTCAACGACCCGGCCGATTCGATTGCGCTGGTCGGCGTGCTGCGGTCGCCGTTTTTCAGCCTGAGCGATGACGCAATCGTCGCCATGACTCGCGTCGGAGAGTTGCCTCCGCGGGAGGCGCTGCGACAGCCTCCGCCCAGCGGGCTTTCTGAGACGCAGTGCGAGCAGATCCGCCTCGCCGCGCGGGTCATCGACGAACTATTGGCGAAAAAGGACCGCGTTCCACTGCCGGAACTGCTCGAGCTGGCGCTTGCGCGAACGGCCTACGACGCGTCGCTGTTGTGCGAATTTCTCGGCCGGCGCAAGGTCGCCAACCTCCGCAAGCTGATCGATATGGCGCGTCAATTCGACCGATCGGGAATCGGAACGCTGGCCGATTTCACGCGACGAATTCAGGATTCGATCTCCGAGCAATCGATCGAAGACCTGGCGGCGACCCACCCCGAATCGAGCAACGTCGTGCGACTGATGACCATTCACCAGGCCAAAGGGCTCGAATTTCCGGTAGTGATCCTCGCCGACATGGAACGGAAGAACCGCGGCTCGTACTCGGACGCCGTTTATCATCGCGCCTTCGGACCGATCATCGTGCCCCCGAAATTCGGCCAGGACGAGCCACGGCACCCAGCCATCGAGATGCACAAATATGTCGAAGAACGCGAAGACGACGAGGAATCGCTGCGCGTTCTTTATGTCGCTCTGACTCGTGCGGCCGACCATTTGATTCTCTCGGCTGGATTGCCCGCCGATCCGGCCCTGGCGGGCGATCGCAGCGTCCGCTCGCAGTGGATGCGGCTGCTGGCCGATCGATATGACTTGGGAACCGGCCTGCCCAAGGCCGATCCCTATTTCGACTCCCAGGTCCGCGAGAAAACGCGTCTGGGCGACAAGTCGAAGTCGGAGCACAAGGGCAACGAAGGCCTGCCAGCGGGCACAGTCGCGTGGCGCGCCATCCCCGAGATTCACGTGCATCGCAAACCGCCCGAACCAACCGTCGCGACGCGACTAGACGCTAAGAGCGCGAAGCTCAGCCAATGGCGAGAGTTGGCGGAGAATGCAGACGCCGATCCGCTCCCTCCGCTCATGGCATCGGTCGTTCCTTCCCATTCGCGGCCTCTCTATTTGAGCGTCTCGCAAATCGAGGATGCGGACGCTTTCTTGCGAAGCGACAAGGCGCCAGCACGGACGCATAAAACCGCACCTCGAAAACTGCCCGAAGATCCCTCGGAGCCACGGGGCGAGAGCGCCACGCTCGCCGGCTCGCTGATCCATCGCGTGATCGAGCGGCTGCCCAACGATCCAACAATTGGCTCCGAGGTCATCGCTGAGAGCGTCCAAGCCGTGCTGAAGAGCGTGCCCTCCGGTGCCGAGGCCTTGGATCCGGCCGTCATGGTCCGGCGGGTAAAGGCCCTCGTCGAAAGCGAACTCTGGTCCGAGATACATAGCGCTTCGCAGTGTTTCCGAGAGATCGATTTTCTGCTGGGATGGCCGATTGATGCCGCGC
>DASPSM010000594.1:0-7058 GCA_035623955.1 Planctomycetaceae bacterium | reverse complement strand
CACCCCCAGGCAATAACAGACGGCCGAGTTGGCCGCCGAGCCCCGGCCCTGGCACAAGATGTCGCGGCTGCGGGCGAACTTCACGAGGTCCCAGACGGTGAGAAAATAGGCCTCGTAACGCAGCTCCTCGATCAGCACGAGCTCGTACTCGATGAGGCGGCGGATCTTTTCCGGAATGCCGGCCGGGTAACGCCAGCCGGCCCCCTCCCACGCCAAGCGCGATAAATGCTCGATCGGCGTGAGGCCGGGCGGGCACAGCTCCTCGGGATATTCGTAACGCAGCTCATCGAGCGAGAACGCGCAGCGGTCGGCCAGCTCGACCGTTCGCGAGACGACTTCGGGGCACTCAGCAAACAGCCGTCGCATGGCAGCGGGCGATTTGAGGTGCCGCTCGGCGTTGGGGTATCGCCGATGCCCCAGCTCGGCGACCGTCGTGCCGTAACGGACGGCGGTCAACACGTCCTGCAGTGGCTGACGGGACGGATCGTGATAGTGCACGTCGTTGGCCGCCACGAGCGGCACACGATGCTGCCGGGCCATGCGCATCAGCGATTGCAGACGCAAAGCGTCGTCAGCTCCGCAGAAAAGCTCGGCCAATAAGTGGCACCGCTCGCCGAAGACTTCGCGATAGCGTGGCAAACATTCCACTGCTTCTTCGTCGCTCTCCTCGGGAAGCCGGACGCAAGCCAAGAGTCCGTCGGCGAACTCGGCCACGTCGGCGAACGTCAGGAGGCAGCTGCCTTTCTCCGCCAGCCGACGGCCGCGCGTGATGAGCTGCGACAAGCGGCCGTAAGCAGCCCGGTCGGTCGTCAAAAGCACGATGGAGGGCGCATCGACGGGAGTGATCTCCGCGCCGATCAGCAGTTTCAGCCCGACTTCTTTGGCCGCGACGTGCGCCCGCACGACGCCGGCCACACTATTCAAATCGGTGATCGCCAGCGCCCGGTATCGCAGCTCGGCCGCGCGTTGCACCAATTCGTCGGGATGGGAAGCCCCTTCGAGAAAACAGAAATTGGTTTTGCAATGCAGCTCCGCGTAAGGAAACGCAGGCGCATCCGGCCCGGTTTCCTCCGCCAGCGGCGTCAGCGGAGCACGGATCCGTTTTGGAGCAGGAGGATCGGGCATTTTGTTGCGGGCTAGCCGCGTCACGTTGGACGGTGCCCATGCACCTAGCATGCAGGAGGCACCTTTGGCGGACCGCTTACTTCGTGCGCGGCTCTTTAATCAACGCAGCTCATGAGGCTAGCCGCCTATTTGCCAGTCAAACGCGACGCGGCTAGCCCGCATCAAAATTCTCCGTGAACGAACCACGATCCTTCGTCTCGGGCGTGGAACAACCACAGCCGTTGGCCATCTTCTGTGTCGGCCCGGAAGTAATCGCGATCAACGGCCGGCCAGCGCCACCAGCCGGTCTCGATCCTTTCCGGACCTTCGCAGTGAGTGATTTGTTGATCGCGATCGCCCCAACGCAGTCGGATGGGAGGACCATCGGGGACGACCGAATACACCTCCACCGGCACCGGTTCGGGAAATAACCGCAACGGCCGCCGCGGAAGAGATTCGCGAGCCGCTAAAGAGCCTCGCACGAAGTCAGCGGTTTTTTTGTTGCGGGCTAGCCGCGTCACGTTTTTGACTGGCGCCGATGCAGCTAGCCTGCAAGAGCTGCCTCTGGCGGACCGCTTACTTCGTGCGCGGCTCTTTAATTGTGAGACTCGCTCGGCCAGGGTCGCGTACTCGACGGCCCGTTCGGGTTGATAGTCGGGAGCCAGGCGCGGACAAAGCACCGCCCGCGGACCCAGGCGATTGCTCAACCGATTGAGGAGCGAATCGAGATCCCGGCGAGCGTGGCGGCGTTCGGCCGATTCGAACAAGGCAGTCTGATCGGCATCGAGCGGCGCTGTCCGGATCACGCGCAGCGTTGCCCCAGCCAACCGGCCCTTCAGCTGCACTCGCTCCAATTGCAGTCGCAGCAGTTCCCGCAACCGTTTTTGATCGAGGCTGGGCCGCACCAAACCGACGGTGAAACCCGCCCTCACCCTGCCCTCTCCCATCGGAATGGGAGAGGGTGTAAGAGATGCCGGCTTCTTTCCGGAGACGGTCAACTCGACGTCGAGCTGCAAAATGCCCGCGTTGCGCAGCCGCAGCTTTTTCATCACCCGCTCGAGCAGCCGCTGCAAAACGATTTCGATCGCCGCGCGATTTTCGATCGGCGGTTCGCAGCCGTACGCGGCTTCGATCGGTTCTTCCGGCCGTTCGGGGACGATCGGTTCCGGAATTTCTCCCAAGGCCTGGTCCAACCGCCGCAGGACTTCGGGGCCGAACCGGGACGGGAGCGTCTCCCGCGGAAGAGCCGCCAGGTGCCCGATGGTCGAAAGGCCGAGGGAATGCAGAACCTCCGCGACCTCCGCGGAGATCCTCAGAGCTTCTACCGGCAACCGGCTCAGAGCCTGAGCTTGTTGACTCGGGAGAACGATGAGCGGTCCTCCCGCGGTGCGCGTCACCGCCCAGGCCGCTCCGATCGTATCGGCGACTGCGGCACGGGCGAAGAATCCCCAACGCCGAAAGTCGGCGACCACTTGCCGGACCATCCGCGCTTCGCCGCCGAAAAGGTGATCGCCGCCGGTGATATCTAAGAGGAGCGAATCGGGGCTTTCCGAATCCTCGATGCCAACCAGCGGGCTGTAACGGCGGCAGCGGTGAGCCAGGTCGCGGAGAAGTCCAAGGTCCAAGGTCCAAGGCCGTCCGGCTTCGCCGGGTCCAAGGCCCAAGGTCCAAAGTCCAAGGTCGGAAAACTCAGATGGTGCCGCGCCAGTTTTTGACTTTGGACCTTGGACTTTGGACCTTGGACCCTTAGCGGACTTTGGACTAAGCGCGCGCTCGTCGCGAGACGATGACTGGGACGGCGGGAGACGCTGGAGCAACCGGACGCACAGTATTCGTCGCATCGTCGTATTCCAAGAGAGCGAACCTTTCGCCGGCTGCTCCTCGTCGGCAACGAAGGACTTCAACACGCCAACGCCGTGCGGACGATGAATTTCCCTCGTTCATCGCCTCAATTCCCAATCGCACGTCGCTCCAAGAGGGCTCGCCCCGCGCGGTGGGGGGCCGAATCAAAAATCCCAGCCCGCCGCCGCGCTCCGCGGAGAGCTGCAAACGCCGGAAGACCCGCGCGGAAAGTTTTTCCAACCGGCAGAAAGTGACCGCCACTCCGCGCGACGCCAACGACTGCTCGATGGCCCACAAAGTTTCGACGCTGGCAGCCGCTGGACGTTTTTTTGTCTCGGCCTGAGCATCGCGCCGAGCCGGCTTGCCGGGACGCACCAGGATCAGACGCTGCAAATCGATTCCCAGCGCGGCTGCCGCGGGAGGATAGAGGCTCCCTTCGTCGTCGATCACGACCAGCACCCGGTCTTCACCGAGAGCTGCCCTGTCATCAAGAGCCGAGCGGGCTGCCAAAAGCGCGAGCTGATCGGCCGAGCCTTTTTCGGCCACCCATTCGATCAGCGTCCCCCCGCGAAAACCGGCGTCCGGCAAGAGGCGATCCAGAACTTCGACCCCGCTGGGGATTGTGCCGTTTGATTCGCGTACCGGATGCGAACCCCTCTCCAGCTTCTGCAACTGGCCGGCCAGCCGCTGTAAAGTCAGCACCCGTCCAGAGGCGCGGTCTGCAGGGTGAAGCGGAGCAGTGCGAAGGGGGGAGTGATCCACCATATCTCTATGTATACATTTGTATCGTACTCCGTCAAGCCAAAAACCATTCTGTTTTGCACAAAAAGGGGAACAGACCCCGAGCGTGTTGAAATGGATCCCCACGCATGCAGGATCGCGGGGCGGGCATCGGTGCCAGATCCTCTCCTTTGGGAGGGAGAGAGACCGAGTGGCGTGAGCCGCCTCAAACGAGCTGGTCCTTCAACAGCCAGCTAGGAGGCGTGTCCCTTCGCAAACTGCTCGTAGCTGTGCCGGAGAGCCGCAACGAATAGCAGAAAGTCGCGGTCCGTCCCCACGTCCATCATCCCCCGAAAAGCTTCGATGGACATCAGGACCCACTCGTTATTGGCATCCTCGAACTCGACACAGCCCTCGTGCTTGTCGAGCGAGTCCGGCTGCCCTGTCAATCGGGGAATCACCACGGCACTGCGTCACAATCCACCCGGATTCACCGGGGCCCGAGTCACCTGTTTGCCGACTACGAACTCACACTACGTCACACAAGAAACGCCACAACAAAGCACTCACACCACTCAGGGGACGACGACGGCAGCACCCGACAAATCTCGGATGAAGTCGAACGCGACTCCCTGGAACGGAACCACGCCGTAAATGCCTTTCGTGAAGATCAACTGCACGTAATCGTCGAAGACCTGCAGCGGACACTTCGGCACGATCACGATGTCCGAGTCGCGAAGCCAGATGTCGTCGGCTTCGAGCTTGCGCGAGTTGTAAAGCGCCGGATGCACGTCGACGCGCGTCGCCATCAGCCGCCAACAGTCGTCGCGGCGGAAAATGATCACCTGTTTCAGATTGCCGCCGATGTTCCAGCTCCCCGCCATCGCGATGGCTTGGATCACCGTCGTCGGGGCATCGAGGGCGAACTTACCCGGTTTTGCAACTTCGCCCAGCACGTAGATCGATCGCGGCGCCCGCTCGACCAGCACCGGCGTGACTTCCACTCCCGGGACCAGGTCGGCATAGCGCGCCTCGACTTCGGCGCGCAGCTGGGCCAGCGACAGCCCCTGCGCCGGAACCGAACCCAAGGCCGGAAGTTGAATCGTCCCATCCGGAGAGACGCGGCCGGTGAACGACTGGCCGGCGAAAACCTGCGTGCGGTTGGTGATGGCCGTGCGCAACTCTTCGACCGTCCTGTTGATCGACACGGGAACAACCGAGATCGCGGGATCCTGCTTGAAGACGTCGCCGTAACGCTGATCGAGCGTGTCGCGCAGCTGTTGAAGGCTCAATCCCGCCGCGGCCACGGGACCCAGCTTGGGCAGCACGATCGTGCCGTCCGGCGGGATCGGCGTATCGATCGAGAGCGTTTGCATCGTCGATGAGGTAATGCGGATCACGTCGCCGACGTTGAGCAGATAAGGCTTGGTCATCTGCTTGCCGTTGAGCCGGAAGACAAAGCTCAACTGGTCGTCGACGCGGAGAAAATATTCGGGCACGTGGGGAGTCCGAGCCGGCCCGATGTATTCGCCTTGGGCGAAGACGTCCCAAGACAACGGTTCCAAAAACTCCTGAGCCGCCGGAGCGACGGGCGCCGACGCGTACTGCGGCGGGACCGGCGGCGTGGCCTCGTAGTTGGTCGGCGTCCGCGGTTTCGCGGAGGGGGCATCGAGTCCGGGCGCCGGCGGAGGAGATTGGGCGAGATCGGTTTCGACAAAGGGCGCGTCGCCCGAAAAGGTCTTGTGATCGACCAGATAAACCAAGGGCGCCGTCGTCGACGTGGGGCGTCCGCGGCGGCGCTCTTCCGCGGCGAGCATCAGCATTGATTGGGCGTCGGCGCGGTCCCCCATCTGCCGATAGACATAAGCCAGGTTTTGAAAAATCTCGGGGTGCCGCTCGATCGACGCGCTGTAGAGCAGCGCCTTGCGGGCCGCGTCGTACTGGCCGCAGCGCGCCAAGAGCACGCCCAACTCGTTGGCCGCGCGGAAGTTTCTCGGGTCGATCGAGAGCGCGGCCTGCTCGAGCGCCAGAGCCTTCGGCTCGGCGAGCACGGCGCCGCGATCGACGCCGCCCCCCAGGAACGGCTGCAACCGACCCAGGTAGTAAATCGCGTTCGAGGCTTCGGGTATCCCGCTGACGGCCGCAGCCAATTGGGTCGTCGCGTACGAATAGTACAGCTGCAAAGCCTGCAGACGCGTGATCGTCTGCGGACGGGTTTGTTTCAAGATCGGCGTCACGTGCGAGGCGGCCAGAGCGGTCGGGTCGGGGTCGCCGGCCAGTGACGATTCGGGATGGCTGAAGTCGTCGGCTTCGCGGAGAGCAATGGCGCCGGCGCACAGGGCGTGGCTGTGAAACTGCGTGTTGTGCCGGGCGTCGAGCGCATCGGCGATCAGTTGCGCCGATGCGAGAAACTTGCTGCGGGCGGAGTAGGTCGCTCCTTTGGTCGCCAGGGCCACCCCTTCCTTGGTCAACTGCATACTTTGCAGCACGACTCCGCGCAGTGAGGAGTTCAAATTCTCCTCGGAAATCGGAATCGGGATCGCTTGCACGGGCGGTGCGACGGCCGGACCGGGGGCCGCTGGCAGCGGCGTAGCGTCCTGAACGAGAAATGCCTGCGGCGCCCGGCCCTGCGGGATGACCGCCGTCGCGACTTGGGCCGATCCGACTTGGGCCCAACAGAGCGGACCGGAAAGCGCAGCAGTCGCGAGCAGACCAAGCACGACGCGACGAGATCTCTGGATCATCCGTGGCCCACCTCTACCGTTACCAGCTAGCGCTTTCATAACGGATTTTCCTGTATTGCAAGGCGTGCTTGTTACATCGACGCCCTCGCGAGGGGGGTTTCAGCGATTCAGCTACAACCGATTCATTCCTCACGTTGCGCAACCACACAACCGCGCCATCCGGAGCAACCGGACCCCGCGCGGTGCGCTGATCATCACAGGCCGCACAACCGGCACTGGAGGAAAAAGCCGGGCAGGTGCGCGATGCCACAAACAAGGAACGGCCGTGGACTCGCGCCGTCAGACTTGGTTCATCCGGGCTGGCTCGTGGGAGATCAGCCGCCTCCGGCGATTCCGTTCGCGCTCAAAAGCGCCAGCGGTCGACATCTGTACGTTTCCGCAGTGTGTCCGACCCTCCGTCCGCGAGCTTTCGATTAAGCCGCCGGGCGCGGAATTTGCCGCATGGCCGAAGCCTTCGATGCAACTGCGCTGTTCGACTTTAAGGTCGGCGTGTTTTGCGAAGGTTGAGTGTTGATTAACGGGTAATCTGGGGGTAATTTATCGACGGCGGGTTCGCACTGAGTGCTGACTTCACCATGTGTTTCCGCGATCAAGCGGCTGTTCCCAACGGTCAGCCGCGAGCACAGTGACCAGAGTCGCACTCGGCGC
>DASPSM010000574.1:0-7162 GCA_035623955.1 Planctomycetaceae bacterium | reverse complement strand
GATTTGTCTGCGGCTGCCGGAAACTCGGGAGACCGTCAAATGGGGCCACCCGACCTTTGAGGCCGGCAAGAAGATCTTCGCCGTGCTCGACCGATACGGCGGCCGGCCGTGCATCGCTTTCCGCGCGCCGCTCGAAAAGGTCGACGAGTTGCTGGCCGACGAACGGTTCAAGGAAGCGCCTTACGCGGCTCGTTTCGGCTGGGTTTGCCTGGACGCCGAGGGACGCATCGATTGGGCCGAGGTCGACCAATTGGTGCAAACCAGTTATCGACTCGTGGCTCTGAAGCGGATGCTTGCGGCCCTCGAGCAGCCGGGGGCGGCCGGCTCGGCGCTCCGCCAATCAAAGAAGGGAAAGCACGCCCCTATGCGCCGGGGCCGCCGCGATCGTCCTGGAGCACTTTAGACACCGTGAGCCCAAGTTCCTGGATGCGCGCGCGGAGTGTATTGCGTGCAAGTCCCAGAATCTCAGCCGCACGCGCCTGGTGACCTCCCACCGAAGCGAGCACCTCCTCTAAGAGCACGCGGTCGACCGCGGCGTGCACTTCGTCGCTCAGATTGACGGCCCTCTGCGAGAGCAGGCTGAGCACAAGCTGCCGCACATCGGACAGTTCTTTGTGCTCCTTGTCGGTCGGATCAGTCACGTCGCGCACCTGGCCACGCACGCTGACCGGCAGCGCTGGCGGCGTCACGCTCTCGCCCGTCGTGTGAACCAGCGCGAACTTGATTGCGCTCTCCAGCTCGCGCACGTTTCCCGGCCAGGCGTGCCGGCCCAGCGCATCCAGCGCGTCCGCCGAGATGCCGCGCACGTCGACGCCCAGTTCTCGGCGGAAGCGCTTCAAGAAATGTTCGGCCAGAAGTGGAACGTCGTCCGGCCGCTCGCGCAGCGGCGGAAGCGTCAGCGTGAAGGTGTTGAGTCGAAAGAAGAGGTCCGGACGAAATTCCTTTCGTTGCATCGCGTGCTCGAGATTCTTGCTCGTCGCCGCGACGATTCGCACGTCGACGCGAATTGTCTCGTTTCCGCCGACGCGCTCGAATTTTCCGTCCTGCAGAACGCGCAGAATCTTGGCTTGCGTCGCGGGGGCCGCGTCCCCAATTTCGTCGAGAAACAGCGTGCCCCGGTGGGCCTGCTCGAATTTGCCGATCCGGACGCGGTCCGCGCCGGTGAACGCCCCCTTCTCGTGCCCGAACAGCTCGCTCTCCAACAGCGTCTCCGGAATGGCGGCGCAGTTGATCGCCAGAAACGCCTGATCGCTCCGCCGGCTATGATCGTAAATGGCCCGGGCGATCAGCTCCTTGCCGGTGCCGCTTTCACCCAAAATCAGCACCGTGACATCCTGCGCGGCAATCCTTCCGACCTCTTTGAAGATCGCTTGCATTGCGGGAGATCGGCCGATGACGTGATCGACCCGTTCGTCAGCTTCTGTTCCGGGCTCGATCACCGCGCGCACGTGGGCAAGCCGTCCCGCCTCGAGCGCCTTGTGCACCAGGTCGGTCAACTCGTCCAGGTCCCAGGGCTTGAGCAGATAGTCGAAAGCCCCGCGCTGCATCGCTTCGATCGCCGTCTCCGCCGTGCCATGTGTCGTCATGACAATTACGGGCAGCTTGGGATCGGTCTGGCGCAGTTCCTTGAGCACGTCCAGCCCGGAAAGATCCGGAAGCCGCACGTCGAGCAGCACCGCGTCGGGTTTTTCGCAGCGGGCTGCGTCGATCCCGGCCTTGCCGGTCTGTGCCGTCACGATCCGCAATCCGTCGGCACGCAGCCCTTTTTCGAGCGCGTACAGGACGTTGCGCTCATCATCCACGACTAACAGCGTCGGCATCGGTTGGTTCACTGGTCGTAAGCTTGCCGCTCACGGGAAGATCGCCGTCGATCGGGAGCTTGCCCGTCGGAAGTCGGATGGTGAAAACCGCGCCTCCGTCTCGGCCGTCTGCAGCATCAATTTGTCCACCATGATCTTCGACAATCCGGCGACAGATTGTCAGTCCCAATCCGCTCCCCGATTCCTTGGTGCTGACGAATGGCTCGAACAGGCGGTCCCGCACGGCCTGTGATATGCCCGGCCCACTGTCGGCGACGGTGATCACCGCGAAGGTTGGCTCATCGTCGGCAATGCGGATTTTCACCTCGCCGTCGCGTCCGATGGCGTCGAACGCGTTGAGCACCAAGTTCAAAAGCACCTGGTGCAGCTGCTCGGGATCCGCGTGGACCTGGACCGGCTGTTGCGGTAGTTCAATTGAAATGTGAATGGCCTGCTGTTCGGCGCGGCCGGCTAGAAGCTGTCGTGTCTTTTCCGCGATTGCGCCCAGGTCGACGAGCCGCTTTTGACTCGCCGGCGGGCGGGCGTAATCCAGGAAGGATTGCAGCGAGCGATTCAATCGCTGGATCTCTTCGTCGAGCACGGCCAGGTCGCGGGCGTCGAGAGAGGCCCCGTGCGGCTCGCGGCGCGCGGCATCCACGATGGTCTTCATTGCCGTCAGCGGATTGCGCAGCTCGTGTGCCAACCCCGCGGCCAGCTGTCCGAGCGCCGCCATCTGGTCGTTGCGAAGACGCTCCCTTTCGGCCGCTTGCAGCCGCTCGATCACCTGTGCGACACGCTTTGCCAGACTGCTCAGGGCCGCGTCGAGCTCCGCAAAGTTCTCCGTCGAGATCACCTGAACCGGTCCGACGACCTCGTTGAGCGAGCCCATTGCGCTGCGGATCGGGACGCTCAGCTCGATCAACTTTCGGCGCAGGCTGCGCGCGATGCCGAAGCCAACGAGCGTTCCTCCCAAGGTCCCGCCCAGCCCCAGCACAAACAGCGACCAATCGGCCCACTGGGTCACCTCCAGTCCCTTTTCACGCGCCTCATGGAGCGTCTGGACGCACAATTCGCGCTCTTCACGGGCCCGCGCGAGAAGCTGGGAATCGAGGACCGTGCCGATCACGCGGTGGACCGCGGCCTCGCGCGCCTCGAGCGAGGCTGGCGCATGAATCTGATTCAGCTCCAGCCGCAATACGACCGCGTAGCGCTCCATCTCCGCAATCAGGACGTGGCCCCGCTGCGAGACTGCCAGATGATCGATAACGACCAGGTCGTCGCTGCTCTCCTGGCCCAATCCGCGCGCTTCTTCGACGTCGACCACCTGCCCGGTCGCCGCATAGTCGGTCAGGTGTCGACGGCAGTCGTCGAAGACTTGCACGATATGCTCGGCCGCTTCGGTGGCCGACATCGCCTGGTCGATGACTCGATCGGCCTCGAGCTGCATACGGCGAAGTGCCGTTGCGGCCACGGCCACCGTGGCTAACAACAGCACGCTGAGCGCGAGCGTCGGACCCGCTACGCGCCAAACAACTCCTCGACCTGCGAACGGCACTTTTCAGCTTTCAGATAACAAGCAGCAAGAACGAACCGTCAGACCGGCTCTGCGCCAGCGCGGGTCCTTCCGGCAAACACCGGCTCGAGGGCATCGTCAAATTTCGCGCGCGGCGCTCAAAACCCGCACGCGGATTCCATCCTACCCGACTGCAGGGCCAATTGACCGCTGTGAGTTAAAGCGAATCCGCTCGCGCATTTACGAACAATCGTGAGCGTCGCGCCCCCGTGTGGCACGTCCCCTGCTTTGGCCGCACGCGTCAAGCGGAAAGGAAAAGCCATGCCGGACGGGAAGCGAAAGCGCAGGCACTCCGCCGACCGCACGAAGCGAAGCTGGTACGCACGGCACCGCTGCATTCGATTTGCCCGCCGGTTCTTTCCCCTGACCGCTGCTGTGATGGATTCCACAACTTCGCGAGGTGGTCGAGGATGAGCCCTCCACTCAGAACGTTGGATAAGACCCGGATTTTAACCCGCGCAGAAATCGCAACCGTAATCGCCGACTTGAAGCGCAAGCGGCGATCGGTCAACACGCGGCAGAATTTGATCGTCTTTCGACTCTCGGCCTGCTGCGGCCTTAGGGTGTCGGAGATCTCCGGACTGCGGCTGTGCGACGTCGAAACGGGGGGCCCGCACCCGCACATTTTGATCGGAGAGTCGCCGGCCAAGCGGTGGCGGCCCCGCCAGGTGCCTTTGTGGTGGGACCCTGCCACCTTGGCCGACGTCGACGCGTGGAAGCACGAGCGGATCAAGGCCGGCGCGCAGCCCTCCGATCCGCTCGTGTGCAGCCAGCACAAAGATACGCGCGGAAAGACGCTGTCGGCCCGCAATCTCCAGCACCGCTGGGGCGTGGCGATCAAAGTGCTGGGCAAGGAACGCGTGAAGCGGCTGAGCATCCACAAGGGGCGCCACTCGTTCTGCTTTCACGCCCTGGCGGTCGGCCGGCACGTTGCCGAGGTCCGTAGCGCCGCCGGCCACGCGAACCTCGCGACGACGGCCATGTACCTGCGTGCGGTCGCGGACGCCGAACCTCCTCCCCGGCCGCTGCTCAACTTCCAGCCCTGATTCCGTACCGGATCTTCTCCCGCTTTTTGCCGAGTTTGCCTCGCGACGCGCTCGTCATCGAGGGTGGAATCGCGCATGATTTCGGTCAGGCACCGCGCCGACCACGCCGATTCCTTGATCCTCACTCAGGCGAGAAGACTCCGAAGCCATGGGAAGGTTTGGCTGCTTTGCGGTCATTGGCTGTGTTTGGATTTGTCCGATCGTGGCGGCCGCCGACTCGGAACCGTTCACGGTTCAGCTCGTAAGAGCTCTGCCCGTCGAGCGGCCCAACGCTCATTACCCGTCAAACCGGGCTCCGCTGCTGGTGAGTCCGCTGGTGAAGTTGCCTCCGGGGAGTATCGAGCCGCGCGGTTGGCTGCGCGGACAACTCCTGCTGGAAGCGCACGGCATGACGGGGCGACTTGCCGAACTTTCGCCCTGGTTGCGCTTCGACAAGAGCGCATGGGCCAACAAGGAAGGCAAAGGGGAAGCGGGCTGGGAAGAACTCCCCTACTGGCTGAAGGGCTATGGCGACTTGGGCTATGTGCTCGGGGATCAGCAGATCATTCGCGAAGCCCGCAAGTGGATCGAGGCGGTGATCGCCAGTCGCACGGCCGATGGCTGGTTCGGTCCGCGCGACCTGAAAGCCTCGCTCGGCAAGTTCCCGGGGGCCGAGTTCGCCTCGCTGGCGGGCAAGCCCGATCTTTGGCCGCACATGGTGATGCTCAACGCCCTTCAGTCGTATTACGACTACAGCGGGGACGACCGGGTGTTGTCGCTGTTGTCGGGCTACTTCGCCTGGCAGTCGAAACTTCCCGACGCGGCCTTCGGCGCCGGCTACTGGCCCAGGCTGCGGATGGGGGACAACCTCGAAACGATCTACTGGCTTTATAACCGCACCGCGCACAGAGAGCTGTTGACCCTGGCCGAGCGCGTCCACAAGAACATGGGGGACTGGATCAGCGGCGTTCCCAACTGGCACAACGTCAACGTCGCGCAGGGGTTTCGCGAGCCGGCCATCTATTTCACGCAGTCGAAAGACCCGCGGTTTCTCCGGGCCGTCGAACGGAACTACGAGACGATCATGGACCGCTACGGCCAGTTTCCCGGCGGCGGCTTCGCGGGGGACGAGAATTGCCGGCCCGGTCACGTTGATCCGCGGCAAGGATTTGAAACCTGTGGCATCGTCGAATTCCTGCACAGTTTTGAAATGCTCACCACGATCAGCGGCAACCCGCTCTGGGCCGACCGCTGCGAAGAGCTGGCATTCAATTCTCTCCCGGCTGCAATGACGCCCGATGCGAAAGCTCTGCATTATTTGACGTGCGCCAATCTCGTGCAGGCCGACAAAGGCAACAAACATCCCGTCTTCGACAACGGCGGTTGCCAGCTCGCGTTCAGCCCGCACACGATCTACCGTTGCTGCCAGCACAATGTCTCGCACGGGTGGCCCTATTACGCGGAGAACTTGTGGCTGGCAACGGCCGACAACGGAGTGTGCGCTTCGCTCTACGCCGCCTCGCGCGTGACGGCGAAGGTGGGCGACGGGACGCAGGTCGTCCTGACAGAAGAAACGGATTACCCCTTCTCGGACGTCGTCGTTTTGAAAGTCTCGACGGCTAAGCCGGTGCAGTTTCCGCTGTATCTGCGCGTGCCGCGCTGGAGCCGTCCCGCCACTCTCGAAGTGAACGGCCAACGTGCGGAGGTCAAATCCGATCCCTTGAGCTTTATCCGCGTCGAGCGCGTCTGGCACGATGGCGACACGATCACTTTTAAACTGCCGATGAGCGTCAAAGTCCGAACGTGGAAGAAAAACAAGGACGCGGTCTCCGTGGATTACGGGCCCTTGACCTTCTCTCTCAAGATCGATGAGCGCTGGCAAAAGAGCGGCGGCAGTGTTGCCTGGCCCGATTGGGAGGTTTTCCCCGGCAGCGCGTGGAACTATGGTCTCGTGCTTGACGTGAAAACGCCGGCCAAGTCGTTTGCGGTGATCCGCAAAAACGTCCCGCTTGCCGAGCAACCCTTTACAGCCCAGACCGCGCCCATCGAGTTGCGTGCGACAGCTCGAAAGATTCCGGCATGGACGATGGATCGCACGGCGCTCGTGGGTCCGCTGCAGCAGAGCCCTGCCCGCTCGCGGGAGGCCGACGAGACAATCACGCTCATCCCCATGGGCGCGGCCCGGCTGCGGATTTCAGCTTCCCGACGGTCGGCAACGGCCCGGAGGCCCACGATTGGGTTGCTCCTACTGATGTCGGAGCGGGCCAGAAGTAATCGAAATGGCGATTTCGGACCGGACCTTGTCGATCGACGGCGTGCGTGTCCCACGCTTCCTTTATGGCACGGCCTGGAAGGAGGACGAGACCGAGCGCCTCACCCGACTGGCCCTGCAGTCCGGATTTCGCGGCATCGACACCGCCAACCAGCGCCGCCATTACCACGAGGCGGCCGTAGGAACAGCAATCGCGGCTGCGATCGCCGGACGACAGCTCGCGCGCGACGATCTGTTCTTGCAAACCAAGTTCACGTTTCGTCGCGGGCAGGATCACCGTCTCCCCTACGATCCCAAGGCGCCAATTGCGATTCAGGTCGAGCAGTCGTTCGCCAGCTCGCTGGAACATCTGGGAGTCGACGTGGTCGATTCGTACCTGCTTCACGGTCCAACGCAAGGCACGGGGCTGACCCAAGCCGATTGGGAAGCCTGGCGGGCGATGGAGGCGATTCACGCGAGCGGCCGCGCCCGTTTGCTGGGAGTCAGCAATTTC
>DASPSM010000457.1:0-6138 GCA_035623955.1 Planctomycetaceae bacterium | reverse complement strand
CGCCCGGGGTCGTGCCGCCGAGTTCGGCGGGCGTCGCGGAAGCGGCAACCGACAATCCCCGAGCGGGGGATTGATCGTCGGCCGCGATAATCGGCGCCTCCCCCCCTTCCCTTTGTCCGCTGCGGCCGGTGCCCAACAGGGCGGGATTGGCCCGCAGCCATTTCTGGTCCGCGTGTTTCAAGAGCCAGGTTCGCAACTGGCTGGAGACTTCTGCACACGTCTGAATCCGCTCATTCGGATTCTTGATCAGCATGCGATGCACGATGGACGTCAGGTCTGCGGGCAAATCGGCACGCCTGCGGGACAGGTTGACGGGGGTCTCGAACAGATGGCGCACGAGCCGTTCCGAGAGCGTTCCTCCGGAAAAGGGGACCTGCCCGCAGAGAATGAAATAAAACGTGCAGCCCAGGCTGTAGACGTCGGAGCGCGCGTCGGCCGTCTTGGCGTCGAGCGCCTGTTCGGGCGCCAAAAAATCGGCCGTCCCGAGCACCGGCGAATCGTCGGCCGACAGAATGTCGGACATCTTCGCCAATCCCAGGTCGAGAATCTTGACGACTCCCTGCCGGTCGACGAGCAGGTTCGCCGGCTTGATGTCGCGGTGGATAATGCCGGACTTATGGGCATGGGCCAGACCGTCGGCCGCCTGGCGAATCAGGTTGGCCGCTTCGACGGCCGGCAGCGGTCCCTCGCGGGTTACGCGCTCCTCGAAACTTTCGCCGTCGACCAGCTCCATGACGAAGAAATGGACCACCATCTTGCCGTCTTTGTCCTGTCCGAGATCGTACGCGCGGACGATATTCGTGTGGTCCAGCAGGGCGACGGCGCGGGCTTCCAGTTGAAAGCGGGTCAGGGCCGAGGAGGAACTGCTCGCGCTCTTCGTCGGCAGAATCTTGATCGCGCAGCGGCGACGCATCAGGGAATGTTCGGCGACGTAGACCGTGTTGTTGCCTCCCTTCCCCAACAGGCCCAAGAGGCGATATTTCCCCAGCACGAACCCGCGGCGTTTGCCGCGGAGCAGGTTTTCCGCCTGCCACTGGGTCAGGGTCTCGTCGCGCACCAGGGCGGCCGCGATCTTCTTCGGATCGCGAACGTCGACGCCTGTCTGCGCAACCCGGTCGACGAGCGCGTCGACTTCCTTCTCGGGAACGAGTCCGCTGCGCCGCAGACAGCTCACAAAGTCTTCGACCGCCCGCGTATACTGCATAAGGCCGATTCCACCGCGCGGGGCCGCGCGCTCTGCGCAAAACACGCATCCATTAGACTAGCACTCGCCACTGCGACGAACTAGCGCGATTCACGCGATGGATCATGACCCAATCAGGCCAGGCGTAACCGGTGCTCCCTCGCTCGCGTCTGAGCCCAGCCCCGATCGGCAAGCACCGGCGGACTCGGACTTGCCGGCCCTGCGTCGCCGCTCGATCCTGGGTTCGCTCCTTTTGTTCCTGGGGATCGGACTGCTGGCATTGCTCCTCGTCAGCCCGGGAGAATTGCCCGTCTCGATGCCCCGTTCCTGGTACATCGACAGGACCTTGTGGGTGGCTGGCGGATTGATCTGCGTCGGGGCCGGCTGGTATCTGCTCGGCACCGCCGAGCCCCAGACGGATCGCGATCGCGACGCCTCAATCGGCGGAGCGGCGAGAGGCGGATCGAAGTTCGCCGCGGAGGGTCTCGGGATCGCCGCTGTGCGCTTCGGCAAGGTCGTGCTCTATGCCCGAGCGGGCTGCCATCTCTGTGACGACGCGCGGGGGGTCTTGGACCGATATGCCGCCTATCTTGGCTCGATTACGCTGGTCGATATCGACAGCGATCCCGCTTTAATCGCGAAGTTTTCGACCTGCGTGCCGGTCGTCGAGTTCGATGGAAAAGTGCGATTCCGCGGCCGCGTGAATGAGTTGTTGCTGCGCCGGCTGATCGCGGCCACGCCGCCGCGATAGCGGGCCAGTTGCTCGGGCCACGCGCTGAAATTCTACCCACCGACGGCGTAGCGCTCTCTGCCGCGGGATACCATGCGGTTAACCGAACATCTATAATGCCCCTGCCCATTCGAATCCGCGAAATTCGAGGCCGCGAAGGAGTCGCCGGCTTTCGGTCCTTTCGAGGACAGTTTTCTTGTGGTCCGTCGTCGCGAACTGATTGTCCGTCGATCGAATCGCATCTTTAGCAGGGACGCCCGCCAATGATTTCCGACGAATCGAAATCCCCAGCTTCGAAAATCCTGATCGCCGACGACAATGTCCAGAACTGCGAGTTGATCGACGCCTACCTCGCGGACGAGGGGTACGAGCTGGCGGTGGCCTACGATGGCCAGCAAGCGATGAAGCGGGTCGAGGAGTTCCAGCCCGATCTCGTGCTGTTGGACATCATGATGCCCAAGCTCAGCGGGTACGAAGTCTGCCAGTGGATGAAGTCGAATCCGCGGACGAAGGACATCCCCGTCTTGATGGTCACGGCGCTCAACGAGCAGGGGGACATCGAAAAGGCCGTGCGGGCCGGCTGCGATGATTTCTTGACCAAGCCGGTCAATAACCTCGAGCTGAAGACGCGCGTCAAATCGCTCTTGCGCGTGCGCCACTTGACCAACGAGCGGGACCGCTTGCTGGCGTACATGGCCGAGGTCGAGCTGTATCGATCCAGCGTCCAGGCGCATTGACTGCCGAGTTCAGTCGTTCATTTCGCAAGAGTTTCCTCTCGTGACCGCGATCACGTCAGAGCCCCAGTCGACGCCCAAAGTCCGCCTCAAGCCGCGGCGGGCGCTGCCGTTTTTCAGCCGTCACCCCTGGGTCTTTGGCGGAGCGATCGAACGCATCGAAGGCGAGCCCGAACCCGGAGCCGAGGTCGCCCTCTACGCGTCCGATGGCCAGTTCATCGCGACCGGGCTCTATAACCCGGCCAGCCAAATCCGCGTCCGGCTCTATTCCTGGAACGAGGGCCAGCCGCTCGACGCCGAGTTGTGGGGCGCTCGCCTCGAGTCGGCCATCGCACTGCGTCAGGCGATTTACGGCCCGTTCGACGCCGAGAGCGCTTGCCGGCTGGTTTTCAGCGAGGCCGACGGGCTCTCCGGCCTGGTGGTCGATCGCTACGGCGATTGGCTGCTGGTGCAGTTCACGGCGCTGGGGCTTTGGCAGCGGCGCGAGCTGATTTTCGAGTGGCTCGAAGCGCGTCTTGGGCCGCGGGGCATCTGGCTGCGGACTGAAAAGGGGATCCGCGAAAGCGAGCACCTCGAGCTGGCCGACGGACTCGCGCGCGGCGCGGATCCGCCCCGTCCGCTGTTTGTGGTCGAGAACGGCCTGCGTTTCGGCGTCGACGTGGTGCAGGGGCACAAAACCGGCTTCTATCTCGATCAGCGCGAAAACCGAACAGCGGCGGCCCGCTATATGAGGGGCCATCGCGTGCTCGACCTGTTCTGCTACACGGGCGCGTTCGGCATCGTTGCGCTCAAGCAGGGGGGCGCTCGCTCGGTTCACGCGGTCGACGCGTCCGAATCCGCGCTCACTTTGGCTCGCGCGAATGCCGAGCTCAACGAGGTTGCCACTTCGATCCAATTCGAAAAGTCCGACTCCTTCGAATCGCTCGAGCGGCTGGCCGCGGCGGGCGAGGTCTTCGACAGTGTGATTCTCGATCCGCCGAAGATGACCCGCCATCGGGCCGGTATTGCCAAGGCGCTCCGGGGCTATCACAGCCTCAACGAGCTGGCCCTGCGCGTGCTGAAGCCGGGAGGCATGCTCGTCACCTGCAGCTGCTCGGGGCTGGTTGGCCGCGACGATTTCGTCGCGATGCTGGCCGAAGTCTCGCAGCGTTCGGGGCGAGCGATCCAGATCCTCGAGTCGCGCGGGCAGGCGCCCGATCATCCCATCTCGGTCCACTGCCTCGAGAGCGGCTATCTCAAGTGTTACATCTGCCGGGTCGCCTGACGTGTCCTTCTCCCGCTCGAAATCGCGTCGCTCGAAAGTGAGATCTGCGAAGGCGCCCCACGCAGAACGCAACGCGGCCGCCGCGGAGCACGCGCAGTTGGCGCCGCGTCCGTCCGAGCAGATCCTGATCGACGTGCTGGGCGAAGTGCCGCCCGGTCGGATTCTGTGCACGTCGCTCGGGCGCGGGCAATTCGCCTCCGCCGCGGCCCGCTCGAATGCGAACTCGAGCGTCTGCTGCTTGTTTCTCGATCTTCACGCGCTTGAGCAGACTCGATTGCAGCTCGCGGATGCGCCCGTGAACTTGCGACTGGAGTGCGCGGCCGACTTTCCGGAAGGGCCGTTCGACGCGGTTGCGCTTCCCATCTCGACCGCGGGCGAAGCGGAGCTCGTGCGCGATTGGCTCCAGTCGGGTCACCAACGGCTGCGGGAAGGGGGCACACTGCTCGCCGCCACCGACAACCCGGACGACACCTGGCTGCACGGCGAGATGCGAAAGCTGTTTGCCAAGGTCACGCGGCGGGCGGGCGAACAGGGAACGCTCTATAAGGCGATCAAAACCGGTCCGCTCAAGAAGCTCAAGGACTTTGAGTGTCAATTCGCGTTCCGCGACGAGGGTCGGTTGATCCAAGCGATCAGCCGCCCGGGCGTCTTCAGCCATCGACAAGTCGACGGCGGCGCGCGGGCCCTGTTACGCGCGGCCGTCATTGAAAGCGGTCAGCGAGTGCTTGAACTCGGCTGCGGGTCAGGCGTCGTCTCGCTGGCGGCGGCCCTCCGCGCGCCCGACGTGCACGTGCTGGCCATCGATTCCAACCCGCGGGCCGTCGAGTGCACCGCGCGCGGCGCTCAATTGAACGGGCTGACAAATCTCGAAGTGCGGTTGGGCACCGCGGAGTCACCTGCGGCAAGCACAATTCCGGTCGGAGAATTCGACCTCGTTCTGGCGAACCCGCCTTACTACTCGAGCTTCCGCATCGCGGAGATCTTTGCCAACTGCGCCGCGCGGGCGCTCAAGCCATCCGGCACGGTTCTCTTCGTGACGAAGCGCACGGACTGGTACACCGAGAACCTCTCGAAATGGTTCGGGCAGGTGTCGATGGAGCCGAGCGGCAACTACACGATCGCGCGGGCTCAGGGTCCGCGGGCGAAATGACCGACGTAGCAGGCCGACTATCGCTAAACGGTGGTGAAAGGGTGGCACTGGCGGCTTGTCCGCCAGTGTGTCTTCCTGCAGGCTAGAGCAATTCACCCTAATTCGTAGCCGCGCGGCAAGATTGCATAGTTGTCGAAGATCCTTTGATGGAGGCCTTACGGGGCTGCAAAAAAAGGCAAGCTGCTCGTAGCGGCTAGTTTTTCTCGAAGCCCTTGGGCGGCCGACAATAGCCCAGCGATTCATCGCTGGGTAAGCGAGGTCCGTCGTGATCTCTCATTTATCTCTCGAGAGCCCCAAGGGGCTTTGCCCAAAAACGGGGACAGACCCCTGACCCGTTGCGGCTTGAGTGCTGGTTTGCCCTTCCGGTAGGGGGTCAGTCCCCGTTTTTGGGCAAAGCTGTCCCAAGGGGGCGACAGAGGGAACGCTCTTACCCAGCGATGAATCGCTGGGCTATTTTCGGTTGTCCCTGGGACACCAGAAGCTAGAGCATTTCGGCGCTCTTTGTAGCCGCGCCGCGCGTCGGCATCAATTTCGAAGCAACTTTGATGGAAAGCCTTACGGGGATGCAAAAAGGCAAGCTGTTCGAAGCGGCTAGTTTTTCTCGAAGCCCCTTGGGCGGCCGACAATAGCCCAGCGATTCATCGCTGGGTCAGCGAGGTCCGTCATGACCTCTCATTGATCTCTCGAGAGCCCCAAGGGGGCGACAGACCCTGTGACAAAGCGTCTGTCGTCCCTGACGGGACTTTTCGATTAAAGAAAAGAGAATAGGGTACTCTTACCCAGCGATAAATCGCTGGGCTATTTTCGTATGTCCCCGTGGGACGCCAGAAGCTAGAGCATTTCAGCGCTCTTTGCAGCCGCCAGGTCCTGGAAGTCGGCGACGGCATCGCGCGGCGCGTTGGCATCAATTTCGAAGCAACTTTGATGGAGGCCTTACGGGCGACGCCGTGAAGGATTTTGGTACGGTAAAAATGGGGTTTTCGAGAACAGGAGAATGTGAAAAAAGCCAGATTCCTCCCAAACCCGACTGAAAACACTTCAGTCAGAAAGGAATCTGGTTCATGTGCGCAAGGAGGC
>DASPSM010000508.1:0-2040 GCA_035623955.1 Planctomycetaceae bacterium | reverse complement strand
GCTCTGGAAAGCCATCAGGCAATAACAAATTGTCCCAAGGACGGCGCAAACGGCGAACAGTGCGCGCCACCGCCGACCGTCGATCATGTAGCTTCCGAGAATGCAAAGAACGGTCGAGGCAAAATTGAACGGGCCCAGCACCTGTTCCATGTCAGAGCAAATCCGCCGGTAAGAGAGGGCTTCACGCGAGTAGGAAAATGTGTGCGTGCCGACCCATGCGGCCAACAGCGTCGAGGAGCTTGCAAGGCTGAGCGTGGCCAGTGCGATCGCTGCGCAACGGCCCTTGGCCGTCCGGATCTTTAGCGCGGCGTAAGCGGAATCGCGCCGGGTTGGTTGCTCACACTCGACTCCGATCATTTTGGACTCTTCCCGAAAAACGCTGCGAGCCTTACGCCGTGGTCCACAGCCAGCATTTCGGCCGCTTTTTCGCCGATCATGATCGTCGGGGCGTTTGTGTTGCCGCTGATCACGTTCGGCATGACGCTGGCGTCCGCGACGCGCAAGCGCTCGACCCCCAGGACGCGCAGGCTTGGATCGACGACGCTTCCGATTCGGCACGTCGACGTCAGGTGATAGACGGTGAGCGCGTAGTGGCGTGCGAAGTCTTCCAGCAGGGCATCGCTCGGCTGGGCCCCTTCCGCGTGTCCGTGCTTCCTGGCCAGGAACGGTGGCACCAGCAGCGGGCCGATCTTTCGATTGCCCGGCCAGCGGGTGACGATGTCGAGCGCTCGGCGAACCACGGCCAGCATCACTTTCATATCGTACGGATCGGCGAAGTAGTTCGCGCGAATTTCCGGATGATCGGCCGGGTCGGCGCTTCGCAGCACGATCTCGCCTTCGCTGTGGGGCTGCACCGGGTTGGCCAGCATGATCAGGCTCTCGGCCTCCGGCGCCAGCCGTCGGGACGGATCGTCGAAATAGCGGGCCGCCTCGACACGCAAGCAACGGAGCCAAATGTCGCTGCTGTAGCCGCAAGGGAAGCAGGCGATTTGGGCGTCGTGCGTGTGCGCGTCGCCCAGGCCCGTCGAGAACCAGGCGGCCGCGTCGTATAGCGACGAAGAGATCAGCCCGCGGCCCGTGGTCGCCCACTCGTAGAAGCGACGATCGGCCTCCTGCTTGAGTGCCTGGAGTTGCGGCGGTAAATGAGCATCGTCGTCCGGATTGGCTGGCAGCGGCCCCGCCGGTGCGCGGAGGGCCGCCGATCCGAACGAAGTCCCGACTTCGTTCATCGAGACGCCGACGCCCGGCGCGGGGAAGAACAGGCCCAACTGCAGGTGGTCTTTGAGATGCTTGCCGACGTGCGGCGAGTCGACCTGACAGGCAATGCCGACGCCAGTCAGTTCCGCTCGCGGACCGATGCCGGACAACAGCAACAATTGCGGGGATCCGACCGCGCCGCAGCAAAGGACCGTCTCCTTGGTCGTTAGGGCCGTGCGAATCGCGCCGTCGGCGGTGCGGTACTCGACGCCCGTGGCGAGCTTGCGGCCCTCCGAACCCTGCAGCAGCACTCGGGTCGCCTGGGCTCCGGTCACGATCGTCAGGTTGGGCCGTCGCTCGACCTCTCCCTCGAGGAATGCATGATAAGTGCTCGACCGCTTGCCAGCGCGGCTCGTCGTCTGAAACAGCGAAACCACGCCCCGCGGATTGAGACGGTCGCGGCCGTTGTAATCGCCGCGGGGAATCCCCGTCGCGACGGCCGCCGCGACGAATTCCCGCGCGCCGGTCAACACCGGCGAGCGCAGCGACACTCCGAGAGGACCACTCGCGTTGTGCGCGTCGGCGTCGATTGCAATCTCGTCGCTGGGCGTGAGCCCTTCACTTTTCTTGAAATAGGGAAGGACGTCGCGATAGTTCCAGCCTACGGCGCCCCCCTTCGCCCAAGCGTCATAGTCGCCGGGGTGCCCGCGTACGTACGCCAGGTAGTTGAGGGCCGACGAGCCGCCGAGCATCTTGCCCCGCGGCACCATCATCCGACCGTCCTTCAGCCCGAGCCCGCCCTGGCCGGCGTGGGCCGTGTACATCCAATCGATCTGCGGGTTC
>DASPSM010000049.1:0-2178 GCA_035623955.1 Planctomycetaceae bacterium | reverse complement strand
GCCGTCTCGCAGACGCTCTTCGCCCGAGGCTGGAAGACCTCACAGTTCACGGCTCGCGAAACCTTGGGCGCGCGACGCACCATCCTCGACAACTTCCGGATTGGGGATATCGATGCGCTCGTCGCGATCCGCTGCCTCGATGAAGGTATCGATATCCCGGGATGCACGACGGCATTCCTCCTCGCGAGTGCGCGCAACCCCCGACAGTTCATCCAACGTCGCGGCCGCATCCTGCGCAAAGCACCCGGAAAATCCCGTGCCTTCATCCACGACTTCCTCGTGTACAACCCCTACCAGGGCACGCCAGAGACGATCGAGGCGGATCGCCGCCTCATGGACGCGGAGCTCGCGCGCGTCGCCGAGTTCGCCAGCACCGCACTCAATCCCTACGACGCCGATCGTGTTCTCCGAGAACTCCCTCGCCGCTAGTCCGTCGCGCCACCGTCATCGTGTGTCAATAGCCACTCTGACGCGCCGCATTAAGTTCTGAAGCCAGGTGCAGCCCTCTCCGGCGTCGCTTCGGGGCCTTGGCCCGTTTGTCCTGGGTGGCGTCGATTTCCCAGACTGCGTATCGCTACGAAGGCTGCAACGCCCGCCGCTGCCGGTCCCATTCCACGTCTTTCAGAACGACTCTGATGTGGCGCTCGGAAAAGGCACCACTGAGATCTATCAATATCTTCTCCTGGATGTCCGGCGCCAGCAAGAGCAGGTTCATGATCTGCGTAATCCGGGCCCGGGTCACGTAGCCCAGGCGGGCCAGATCTGCGTAATCGCGGACTTCTCCACTGTCCACCATGTCCTGGAACTTGATTGCTAGTGCCATCAGCCGAGTGATCCGCGGCAAGCGGGCTGATGCTGGCAGCGTCGGTGTCGCGGCGGTCCGCGGTTGACGCCAGCCGGGCAGTTTGAGCTTGACGCTTGCTTGTGGCGTTTCAGTGTCCATATTCAGCCTCCGTTGCAAAGCTCCCTGACACGATCTCGACCGTTCCTGAGTCTCGTTGCGTTATCAGAACGATCACCGCTTCCGGCAACCCGGCACCAAAACTCGGCGATGCGGCCCCTCCAGCCTCATTCCATCTCAACGTCGCGAAAGATCGATTTTGAACGGACTATCCGCCGCACAAAAAAGCCCCCGGCTCGCGCCGGGGGCTTTGTTCAGTTCGCGAATAAGGTGCTTATCGCCTTACCGTAATGCTGGTTTGAGTATCCAACGGGCCAAACTGATCGATGCCAATGCCCTGGGGGGCGGTCGGGATTACCAGTTTCACCCAGACGGCATCCGGACCCTTGAAATACGAAGTCTCGGTCGCCTTGCGCAGGGCGTCGATGCTGTCCTGCTGCTTCCCGGAGGTCGCGTCGGCGAAACCCGGCAGCTCGAACACGACCCATGAGTCTTTGGCCATTTCGCTCAAGCTGATAGCAACTTCCGGTCTTTCGGTCTTCACACGGATCTCGGTACCGGCGCGCACAGTGCTCTGATTGGCCGTGATCTTGAAGTCCTTGCCATTGCGGCTCAGGGTAATTGGTTTTTCAGGAGCAGCCGCCCGCGCAGGACCAGCCGCCCGCGCAGGACCAGCTGACCGCAAAGGAACATCTTTCAGCGCAAGACCAGCACCACTTGTGGGTCCGGCCCTCCTGATGCTGAACCGAATGCGTCCGATATCACCCTTGCACACTGAGGCGTTCCAGGTGGGATGAATCTCGCAGGTGTCGTCCGTGGCGACGCTGTCGTTCTCGCCGTCGTGGATCAGAACATAGGAATCAGGGATGCCGGTCGTCGATCCGTCCAGATCGTGGATCGCCGCGGTCCGGTAGGCCACAGCACCCCGGTTGTCACTGTCGAACCTGGAGTCGATCTTCGGGAAATACACGGGCTTGGCATTGATGTATTTCGCACTCTTGACGGTGTTTTCGGTGGTAACCCCGGCGCCCGTAAACAACAGCCAGGTAAGCGCTCCTGATCCGCGCTGGTTGTTGTCCTGGAAATTCACGAAGGTGGTATTCACCACGTCGTGACGGTAATCGTAATACTCGTAAGCGTGGATCGGGTAATCCGGAATCAGGCGTTTCGGCAGGCTGCGGCCGTAGGCCTTTTCTTCCGGCGTTACGGGGTTGCCGATGTTGTCGGTTTCGCCCACGAACAGCGAATCAACCACCAGTGAGGTAAATGTGTCAGCG
>DASPSM010000488.1:0-10541 GCA_035623955.1 Planctomycetaceae bacterium | reverse complement strand
AAACCAGCCCCAGCCCCGGGCCGAGCGCCCCCATGCCTAGCTCCGAAGATCGGCCCGAGGAACGCACTCCCTAGCGCCGGGCCGCGGGGCGCTTCAGTGCCCATCGGCGGGCAGAGATTCCTCGCTATGCGAGCCGCCCGTGCCTCGGAGCCGGCCGCAATTTCGGATTGTGAAATCCGGGCGCACGGAGATAGACTCCCGCTCCGTTTCCGGCGATGGCCGCCGCGAAGCAGGAACGCGCAATCAGGGGGGGGGACTTCCACGTGCTGTTCACGCGCACCATCCGGCGCACGATGGTCTGCGGGCTGGTCATCGTCCTGGTGATGATGTTTTTGCTCTCGGTCAGCGCGATCTACAGCCATTTCTCGTATCGGCAGATCATCCGCGAGCTCGACTACGCCATCAACAAGTGTCCGCGCAAGCACGGCCTGACCGAAGCCATCGCGCGGCTCAAGCCGCCCCTGTTGGTCAAGAACTTCGGCCCGGACCCGGCGCCGGTCAACGCTCGCGTCCGATGCTTTCACGACAAACTCAAGCTGGCCCAGGTCGGGGCAAACGAATACCTGTTCAAACTGCAGCGCCTGCCGCCGCGTCCCGAGTACAGAGATAAGCAGCCCATCGCGCAGGGTATGGTCGAGGCAATGAGCGACGAGCTGGCGAAATTCGACGAAAAACACCTGGCGGCGCCTCGCGATCCGGCCGAGGCGCAGGCCTTGTTCGTGAGACTTCGCACCGAAGTCGACTTGCTCCAGGAAAGTGCCGACGCCATTCCCGACTTTCAGGAGGGGATTCCCGCCATGCTGGAAGAGGCCGGCACTCGGTTTCGAAAGAACTTTCGGCTCGTAACCTGGTCAGCCGGGCTCGCCTTTGTCTTCTTTTGCGGATTGATCGTCTACGGATACATCTGGGTCTTCGCGCCGTTGCGGAAGCTGCATCAGGGGGCGCTCCGCGTGGCCCAGGGTGATTTCAACTATCGCCTGTCGTTCACGCGGCAGGACGAAATGAAGGAGCTGGCCGAGGCTTTCAACAGCATGACGGCCCGCTTTCAGGAGATCCGCAACGACCTCGATCGTCAGGTTTTCGAGCGCAGCAAGCAGCTCGTCCGCTCCGAGCGTCTGGCCGGAATCGGCCTCCTGGCGGCTGGAGTCGCCCACGAAATCAACAATCCTCTTTCGGCAATCGCCATGGCGGCCGAATCACTGGCGGAGCGCTTCTCAGAACAGCCGGCATCCGGGGAGGAGCAAGACGCCGAAGTCGTCAAGCAGTATCTCGAAATGATCCAGCGCGAAGCCTTCCGCTGCCAGAACATCACGCAAAAGCTGCTCGACTTTGCCCGCGGCAACGGAGCCTGCATCCACCACGATCTGACAGCCATTGTCAATGACGTGCTGCGCGTCGTGCACCACATGAGCCGCTATCGGGACCGCACGATCCGCTTCACGCGAAGCACTCCCTGCCTGCTGGAAATCAACGGTCCGGAAATCCAGCAGGTGGTTCTGAACCTCGTGTCCAACGGACTGGAGGCGATGGATGCCGGCGGCACAATGACAATCACCATCACCGAGCAAACCGACCACGTCACGTTGATCATCACTGACGACGGCTGCGGAATGACGCAGCAGGTGATCGACAACCTCTTCGAGCCTTTCTTCACGCAGCGCCGCAACGGTCGCGGAACGGGCCTCGGCCTGTCGATTACCCACCGCATCGTCACCGACCACGGCGGCTCGATTCAGGTGGAAAGCCCCGGCCCCGGCCGCGGCAGCACCTTTCGAGTGCGGCTGCCCCGCAAAGCTCAACGGACGGGGGCGGCTGCCTGACCGGGCTCGATCGCGGCGCGATTTCGAGTTGCGGAAACCGGTTGCCACGGCCGGGGCAATCTGTTATCACCCTGCTCCACAACTCGGGGGGCCCGCCGAAGGGATTCGGCCGGAAAGCACCAAGGAGAGGGCGGCTTGAACCCAGTGCCCGTCAATAAGTTGCGCGTCCTGTTCGTGGACGACGAACCCCCCATCCGCGACGTCATGAAAATCGAGCTGCCGCGCATGGGGCACGAGGCGACGATTTGCGAGGATGGGGCCGCCGCCATCGCCGCCCTCGACAAGCAATCTTTCGACGTCGCGATTGTCGACCTCCGCATGCCCGGCATCAGCGGCTGGGACGTCATCGACCACATCAAAAGAACGGCTCCCGACACCGAAGTCATCATCAGCACCGGTCACGGCAGCATGGAAGAGGCCATCCAGGCGCTGCGCCGCGGCGCGTATGACTTTCTGCCCAAACCATGCAAGCTGTTTGAAATCGCAAACGTGCTCAAACGAGTGGGCGAGAAGCTGGCTTTGACGCGAAAAACCGTCGCGCTCGAACGCCAACTCCAGCGCGTCGAGGGAAGCCCCAGCTTGATCGGCGAGACCCCCTCGATGCGGCGCGTGAAGCAGCTGGTCGAGAAAATCGCCCCGACCGATTCCGCCGTGCTCATCCAGGGTGAAACGGGCACCGGCAAGGAGCTTGTGGCCCGAAGAATCCACGAACTCAGCCTGCGGGCCAACGGCCCGTTCGTCGCTGTGAACTGCGGTGCGTTGCCGGAAAACCTCGTCGAAAGCGAGTTCTTCGGGCACCGCAAAGGGGCCTTCACCGGCGCCGATACGCCGCGAAAAGGGCTGGTTGAGGTGGCTCATTGCGGCACATTGTTCCTCGATGAAATTGGCGATCTCGACAAGAGCATGCAGGTCATGCTCTTGCGATTTTTGGAGTCGGGGGAAATCCGACGGGTCGGCGAAAACGAGTTCTTTCACGTCGACGTTCGGATCGTCTGTGCGACCAACCGCGACCTGCAGACGATGGTTGCCGAGGGGACCTTCCGCGAGGACCTCTTTTTCCGGGTCAATACGTTCGAGATTCATTTGCCACCGCTGCGGGAACGAAAGGATGACATTCCGAGCCTGGCTCGGACGCTGATCGCGCGTCACCTCAAGCGGGCCCAGGCGCCTGCCGACATTCTGTCGCCGGCCGCCTTGGAGGTGCTTTTATCGCACGAATGGAGCGGCAACGTCCGCGAGTTGGCCAACGCCTTGGAACACGCGGTGATCCTCTCGGATCGGAAGACGATCCTGCCGGAACACCTTCCCGCCAGCGTCACCGGAACCGGTGTGCGAAGCCCCGTCGTAGCGTCGCTGACCTCAGGGCAGGCCAAGACCCTCCGCGAGATCGAGATGGAAGTGATCCATCAAGTGCTCGACAAGCACGCCGGCGACAAGCCCAAGGCAGCCCACGAACTGGGGATCGCCCTGAAGACGCTTTACAACAAGCTCAACCAGTATCAAGCCAGCGCGGCGGCCGGTTGAACTTCGCGTCCCGGCCCGATTTCTCGGCAGGCAGCCAAGCGCCAGCTGCCCCAACAGCTAACTTCGGTGCCCAACATCACCGCGTGCGACAAGCAGACTTTCGGAACGACGCCCTCAGTACTGTCGCACGACGCCGACGACCACGCCCAAAACCTTCACGTTGTTGGAATAGATGGGCTTCATGGTCGAATTGGCCGGCTCCAGCCGGATCCGATCTTTCTCGCGGTAAAATCGCTTGAGAGTCGCCTCGTGATCGTCCACCAGGGCGACGACGATCTCTCCTTCCCGGCAGGTGTCCTGTCGGCGGACCACGACGTAATCGCCGCTGGCAATCTGGTCCTCGACCATGGAATCGCCCTTCACCCGCAGGCAGTAGTGCTCCTCCGGCTCGAAAAGGGGTGCGAAGTCGACCTGCTCGGTCTCTTCGACTGCCAGAACCGGGCTGCCGGCGGCGATCTGACCCGCCAAGCGGAGGCTCGTCCGCTGCTGCGGCGATTCGGAGAGCTGAATTGCCCGCGACATGTGCGACTCGCGGGTAATGAGCCCCTTGCGCTCCAGGGCCTTCAAGTGGCACATGACGCCGTTGGGTGACCGGATTCCAAAATGGGTGCCAATTTCGCGAACCGTGGGGCCGTAGCCCCGGTTGCGGATCTTGTCTTTTAAAAACTCGTAGATCTGTTTTTGACGGCTGGTGAGTGCCGGCTTAGTTTCAAGCATGGATGTCGACATGCGCTCTCCTGCTCGCGGCGAGTTTTCCTGTGACGTGGTCGAGTGAACGATCATACGTGTCGATCCTAATATACGGACGTGCATTTTTGCAACTCTAAACGCGCCGGCAAACCACAATTAACCGATTTGTAATAAGCGGTCTCCAAAGGAGATCCAGCCACTGCTGTGTCAGCTTCTCAGCTTGAGACCAGCACACTCCGTGTTATTCCCGCCCGAACGCCCGAACAGATACCTATTAAACCCCGCTCAACGTTCGATGGGATCGGCCAACATGACGTGACGCTGTCGCGTTCAGTACGCCGTTCATCGCAGTGCGGAGCCGTGTTACGTCGACCGGAGGCTCTCGGTGAGCAGCGACTCACAGGAGAATGGGCCTGGTCGTGGCGCCTTTTCGCGCAATGCACTGGGTCGCAGGCCGTCCCGGTTCCTGCGACAAGGCCATCCGCCGCGCGTCGGGCGGTGCTTACTGCCGCTGGGCAGAGCCCTCGTTTGCGATCAGGTATCGCAGCTGGCCGTCGAGAGACTCGGGCGTCACATGCGTGTCGACGGCGATTCCCTCCTGATCGACGAGCCAGACGGAGGGAATATCGTGGACGCCGTAGTACCGAGCCAGAGGATGGTCCCAGTGCCGCTTGTCGGGGTCGGCGTAAAAGAGCTGGGTCCAGTTAAGCCCGTTCTTGGCGATGAAGGCGTCCATCGCCGGTTTCTCCTCATCCAGGCAGACCCCCAGGATCGTCAGGCTTGCACGTTCGTAGGGCCGGGTGACTTTCTGCAAATCAGGGAGCATTTCTTGGAAGGCGTCCGAATCGCTGGCCCAAAAGACAACCAACACCGGTTTGCCCAAAAGCTGCCCGCTTTTGAGGAACCGACCGTCGGCCGTTTCGCCGAAGAGTTTGACCTTTTTCCCCTTCAGCTCGAGACGGCGGAGGATGGCTGTAGCCTGGTCAGCTTGCGGAGTTTTGGGGAATTTCTCTTGCAGCATGGCGAAGCAATTCATGGCCTCGCCGTCCAGGTGATACAGCTCGCAAGTCTGACCGGCAGCGGCCAACAGCGGCAGCGCCTTGGCCTCGGATTTCGGGAAGCGAGTGGCAAACAGCCGGGCCGCTATCGCAAAGGCCTGGATCTTGCGGCGGTCGTTTCTGGCCTGGCGAGCGTTCGTATGGGCCATTCGGGCCAGGTGCCAGGCGGCCTCTTCGGCCGCGGCCGAATTGGGATCGCGCTTGTAAAATGCCTCGGCGTCGTCTTGCAGGGCCTTGGCGTCCGCGGCGCTGCCGGCGGTAGCCAGATCGAGCCGGGCGTCGCAGAGAATTTGCACGGCGCGGTTGAAGATCGGTTCGAGCGGCTTTTGCGCGTGGGTTTTCTCGATCAACTCCAGTGCCATGGCGATCAGCTTCTGATTGCGATCCGTTCGCGCGGAATTCGCTTCCGGCGTCATCCCCGCCGGGACCGGCGCCGTCCGCAACACGAGCAACTGGCCCAACAGCCATTCGGGGCTGTCTTTCTTGGGGATCGCCTGCGGATCAGCCGGCGGCTGATTTTGGGGCGGGGCCTCGGCCGCGGCGAACGGATCAGCGGAATTGGCGGCGGCCGTCTGGCCATTTGGAGTGGCTGGATTTCGTAGCGAGGCGGGTGGTAGCGCTGCCTCAGAACCTGTTTTTATTTCGTTTTGCGAAGCCGTGGCTGGGTCCGAGTTTGAGCCCGAGTTGCCGCAGCCTTCCAGCGAAAACAAGCAGAGCGCGGTTAGGGATCCGATAAGGGCCGCGAGAGCCAGCGCGGTGGAGCGGGTTGAGATCGCCATGGGTCTCTCCATCCGTTGAGAGATGGGGGGACCGCGGCCCCCCCGAAAGAATCCGCAGTTCGGCCGCGCACAATCTCCCTGCGCCCTGGCGGCCGCACCGTGCGCAATGTTTTAGGCGATCGGCACAAATCTGGGAAGAGGAAACCAACGCCGTGACCGCGGCTCAGTCAGGCATCGTCTGAGCCGGCGGCGTCAGCCCCCCGGAGGTTCATCCGTCCCCTGGAGGCCTCGGCAAGCTGACGCTTGCCGCTCGGAACGCGCCTGCTAGAGCTGCCCGGAGAACCGCGCGAACCCCTCAAGCGCGTAATATTCCGGCAACCCGAGATCGTTGTAGATCTGAGCGGTGTTGCGGGTGCGTTCTTCGGCCCGCACCCAGAATTCGCGCTCGTCGTGGCCGGGAAAGAGGGCCTTGTCCTTCTGCGACTCGTGTTTGAAGATCGCCAGCTTCTTGCGGAGCATGATTTCCGGGCTTAGGGGGACAGCCCGTTCGATCTCGTGCGGCTCATACTCCTGCCAGGCCCCGCGATAGAGCCAGACTTCCGGCACGGGCAATCCCTCTGACCGGATCAACTCGAGCGCCCGGATAACCGCCTGGGCACACACTCGGTGCGTCCCGTGCGGATCGGACAAGTCGCCAGCCACATAGATCTGGCCCGGGGCAATCTCGCGCAGCAAGTTCGCGATGATCGCCACGTCTTCCTCGCCGATCGGCCGCTTCGAGACCTTGCCTGTGCGGTAAAACGGCAATTCGAGAAAGTGCAGCTTCTCCTCCGGCACGCCGACCGTCTTGGCGGCAGCCGTGGCTTCGGTCTTTCGGATCAGTGTTTTGACGTTGAGAACTTCATCCGTGTCGAAGTCGGCCGGCTGCTTCGTCAAAATCGCGTTCCGCAGCCGGCAGCACAATGCGCGGGCCGGCTCGGAATGCAGCTCGAACAGCTTGTGGAATTCGCTCACGTAGTTGATGTGCCGCAGCGCATCGTGATCGAAAACGGCGATGTTGCCGCTCGTCATGTAAGCGATATGGACGTCGTGGGCCTGGTCGGCCAGCGTCGCCAGCGTGCCCCCCATTGAGATCACGTCATCGTCCGGGTGCGGGCTGAAGACGATGATCCGCTGTCGCTCGGACCCGCCGGGCTTCGTACAGATGCCGTTCAAAAGGTCGTCAAACACTCGCTGGCGGATCGCCTCGGTCGGTCCGCATTCCCGCAGCAATTCGTGCAGCCGATTGGAGACAAAATCGCGAGCTTCCAGCTTGAGCAGCGGCTTTTTGATCTTGCCGCTCAGCCAGATGACGGCCCGTTTTTCCATCGCGGAGTTCCAACGGACCGGGCCGACGAGCCACGGCGTGCGGACGGCCGTCAGCTCCGAGGCGCTCGCCTGATCGACGACGAAGGTCACGTTGCGGTGCGTCTGCAAAAAGCTGGCGGTGACGTCTTCGCTCTGCGGCTCCTCGAGGGCGCGCCGGACGATTGGGGCTTTGTGCTCGCCCAGGGCGATGATGATGATTTTCCGCGCGGACAGAATGGTCCCCACGCCCATCGTGATCGCTTGCTGCGGGACGTTTTCCTCGCCGTAAAAATCGCTCGCCGCGTCCTGGCGCGTCACCGGATCGAGGGTGACCATTCGCGTGCGGCTGTCGCGCGGGCTGCCGGGCTCGTTGAAGCCGATATGCCCCGTGCGGCCGATGCCCAGAATCTGCAGGTCGATGCCGCCCGCTTTCTCGATCGCGTGCTCGTAAGCTTCGCAAAAGGCGTCGACGTCGCGGAGCGGGATCGTCCCATCCGGAATGTGGATGTTTTCGGGCGGGATGTTGACGTGATCGAAGAACGTCTCCCGCATGAAGCGGTGGTAGCTGTGAATCGAGTCCTTCGGCATCGGCCAGTATTCGTCGAGGTTGAACGTCACGACATTCGACAAATCGAGCGATTCTTCCCGATGCAGGCGGATCAACTCGCGGTAGACGCCGATCGGCGTCGACCCGGTCGGCAGGCCGAGCACCGTCCGCAGTCCAGCCGAGTTGTTCTCGCGGATCAAGCTCTCGACCACCAGCGCGACGTGCTGATCGACGTCGCGGGCGTTGTTGAAGATTAGGGTGGGGACTTTTGTCTGGCGAAGCGCTTGAGCAGGGGCAGCGTGCGCCTTGCCCGAGGTGCGGGGAGCAAGATCGATGGCCATGTTCGGAGCGGGGTTCCTGTCTATAATGTCGGCCCGGGTCGGGCGCGACCTGTCAGGCGGTGCCTGTTCGTGCGGGCTAGCCGCGGATCGCATGTCCGCTTTGACGCGGCCAGCAGGAACAAGGCGTGCGGCTGGCCAAGCGAAACTGCCAAGCCTCATTAGACATCGATTGAGTGAGCGAATTCAATGGCAGCCGCCGATGCGACGGGCAAGCCGGCCGCAAACACAGATGGGCCGCCGCGAATTCTGGCAATTCATGCCCATCCGGACGACGTGGAGTTCCAGTGCGCGGGGACGCTGGCTCTTCTGGCCCAAAAAGGTTGTGCGATCACCATCGCCACGATGACTCCGGGCGACTGCGGCAGCGCCGAACACTCGGCGGAGGAAATCGCCGAAATCCGCCGCGGCGAGGCCCGTGCTTCGGCCGCCGTCCTGGGGGCCGAATACGTCTGCCTCGAGTTTCGGGACCTGTCGATCACGATCGACAACATGAACCGCGGCAAAGTTTGCGAATGCCTGCGGCGAGCCCGGCCCGACATCGTGTTGACGGCTCCGCCCGTCGACTACATGACCGACCACGAGCTGACGAGCGTGCTCGTTCGCGAAGCCTGTTTTTCCGCCTCGGTTCCCAACTACTCGACCCGCCAGTGGTCTCCAGCGCCGCCGCTAAAGGGGATTCCGCATCTCTACTATGTCGACTCGATCGAAGGCATCGACCCGTTCGGCCGTCCCGTGCAACCCGATTTCATCGTCGACGTGACTTCCGTCTTCGAGACCAAGCAAAAAATGCTCGCCTGCCACGAGAGCCAGCGCAACTGGCTACGCAAGCAGCACGGCATCGACGAATACATGCAAAACGGCGAGCGCTGGTCGGCTTCCCGCGGCAAAGAAATCGGCGTCAAATATGGCGAGGCCTTCCGCCAGCACACCGGCCACCCGTACCCGCACGACAACCGGTTGGCCCAGATTCTGGGCATTAAGACGTGACGCCATTTATTCGCTCGACAAGAACCGCATTCTGAGCCACAATTCTGTCAGGTCACGAGACGAGAGATTTGAGGAGTTTGATTGATGTCGGAGCCGCTTCAAGCCGTCGCCCCGTCCCCCCATGCGGACCCGTCGGCTGCCCACGCCGCGGCGATTCCCGCGCACGACGATCCCCCTTCGCCGGGCGAGGGAGGGCCGTTCACCGAGCAGCAAATCGAGCAATTTGAAGAGGACGACGCCGACGCCGGACGGGGCATCGGCAAGATGCTGGCGCTCTTTTTCCTCTACACCGTGATCGTGATGTCAGGCGTCGGCTGGTGGACTTTCCACCATCAGTCGCACTGATCGCCGATTTCTTCGAGGCGCTGCCGCGCCTCGTCGGCCCACGGGCCCCGCGTGTCAAATTTGAGATAGCTGCGCCAGTGCCCGGCCGCCTCTTCGGTGCGGCCCAACTGCAACAGGACGTCGGCGGCGTGCCAATGGGCATCGGGATAGTCGGCGTGAATCGAGAGCGCCAGCTTGAGCGCATCGAGCGCGGGTTCGAGCTCCCCGCGCGCCGCCAACAGCGAGCCGATCTGCATCCAGGCTTCCAGGTAGTTGTGATCGACCTCGACGGCCCCGTAATACCGCTCGAGTGCCGCCTCGGTTCGTCCGGCCCGAAAGAGGGCCTCGGCGAGGTGGAAGTGAGTCTCGGGGCTATCCGGGCGGTCCATTAAGGCCAATCGAAACGCCTCGATCGCGGCGTCCGGACGATGGCTGTCGAGATGTCGGCAACCTTCCGCGAACCAATGGTCGGCGCCCCAGTTGGCTCGCGCGTCAGTCACCAACGCTTTGCCGGCAGAAGTCGGCCCCCCGACGCCGGTGTTTTCGGTTGGGGCGCCGCGAAAGGCCAGGATCGATTGTTCTTCGGTCTCCGACGCGTCACCGGCCGAGGGAAGGGGGGCAGAGTGCGCGGCGTCGGCAGGGAAAAAATCGAAGCAGCGCTGACCGGTTGTCGGCTCGAACAGGCCTCGATCGTCACGGGCGACCAGCCGTGCGTCCTGGGCAAGAAGATTGAGCTGGGCCAGCGGACGATCGACGCCGGGCAGCAGGTCGCGGATCTTGGCCAGGCTCGCTTCGAGCTGCGACCGGGGCACGCCCGCGTTGAGCAGCTCGTTCAGTCGCCTCACGCCGGCCGCCTCGGCATAGTCGAAGTAGGGGAGGCGATAGACCTTTTTGACCGGGCGAATCAACCCGATCCGCTCCCAGCGGCGGATGGTGCCGATGGGCACATTCAAAGATCGCGAGAGCATCGCCGGAGTGTAAAGGGCATGGACCTCGCGGCATCGGCCGTCCAGGCCCAACAGCTTCAGCCAGTCCGATTCGCTCACGATGCGCACGGGCAGACCCTCTTGCTGCAGTCGCGAGGCATCTTGCAGCTTGACCGACGGATGCCCGTCCGGCTCCAGCGGCCAGCCCTCTTCGCCGACAACGAGCATGGTCGTCTGGCGGCTGACGTGCTGCGTGGC
>DASPSM010000484.1:0-7443 GCA_035623955.1 Planctomycetaceae bacterium | reverse complement strand
GCGAATGGGCAGCTGATTCAATATGCGGTCCGTTCCTGCTCGCTTGGGAAGCTGCTTGTGGCTTGGACGTCTCGCGGCGTGTGCGACGTGCGCTTCGGCGAGACCTCGACCGAGCTGGCGGACGGGTTGCGCGAACGCTTGAAGCGGGCGACGATCGAGCAAGCGCCGGCCTGCCCGTGGGTCGATGCCGTGCTTGATCGCGTCGAACGCCCGGCGCGGCAGGCGCTCACGGATCAGATTCCGCTCGACATCCGGGGCACCGCCTTTCAGGAACGAGTGTGGCAGGAATTGCGGAGGATTCCGGCCGGCCAGACGCGAACGTACTCGGAGCTGGCAGCGGCCTGTGGCAATCCCGCGGCAGTGAGAGCGGCGGCTCGAGCCTGTGCCACGAATCCAGTGGCGATCGTGATTCCCTGTCACCGGATCATTCGCACTACCGGGGATCTGGCCGGTTACCGCTGGGGTGTCCAACGCAAAGAGGAGCTGCTGCGTCGAGAGCGAACGGCGACCGAGAAGACTCAGGCTGTCAAATCGAACGGTCGGCGTTCTTGATTCGCGGGCACAGAGGTTGCACGATGGTGTGCGGGTGAACGCCAAAGGAGAAACCAATGAGAGTCAGCGCCCGCAACGTGCTCAAAGGCAAGCTCAAGAAACTCATCGACGGAGCGGTCAATTCCGAGGTGATCATCGAGCTGCCCGGCGGCCTGGAGATCAGCTCGATCATCACGAAGCAGTCGGCCCACAATTTGGGCCTGGTGGAGGGCAAGACCGTCTACGCGATCATCAAGGCCAGCGAGGTGATCGTCGGGGTCGATTGAACGCGCTAAATCCGCGCGTCCATCCGGTGCTGACGAATCTGGTCGATCGCGACCGCGGACACGATCACCGCTCCCAGCACGATGTCCTGTACCGGGTTCGAGAGCCCGAGCTGCGTGCAGCCGCTGTCGATCACGCACATGATGCCGGCGCCCGCGAGCGTCCCCAGAATGGAGCCGCGCCCGCCGTTGAGGCTGGCTCCGCCAATCACGACCGCGGCGATGACCTTCAGCTCGACACCCAGTCCCGACGTCGGCTGGCCGACCGACAAGCGCGAGAACTGGTAGAGACCCGCGATGCCGAAAAACAGCCCGGCGAGCGAATAGACCGCCATCTTCATCCCTGGCACGTTGATTCCGCACAATCGGGCCGCCGTCTCGTTTGAGCCAAGCGCGAAGACGTGCCGGCCGAAGACGGTGAATCGCAGCAGGCCCGCCATGAGCAGCGCCAAAACCAGCGCGACCCACACGCCAAGCGGAAAGCCGAAGTAGAGCGCGTCGGCCCGGACGCTGAGCCAGTTTTGCAGCCATTGTGGGACCTGGGTTGCCGTATCGGGGCGCAGCGTCGTCTCCTTCGCCAGGGCATTTCCAAAGCCGAGATACGCGCGCATCGTGCCCAAAGTGACGATGAACGGAACCACGCGCAACCAGCCGATGAGCGCTCCGTTGACCAGTCCGCAAAGGGCGCCGGTTCCCAGCGCGAGCGCAATCGCGCCCCAGGGATTAGACGAGGAGAAAGCCGCCCGCATGAGGCCCCAGGCCAGGACCGTCGCCGACAGCGACTGGGCAGTCCCGGCGGAGAGGTCGATTCCTCCCGCGATGATCACCACGGTCATGCCGAGCGCCGCGACAAAGACCGTCGCCACCGTGGCGCTCACCGTCCGCGCGTTCCCCGCCGTGAAAAACTGACTATTTTCGCCGTTCTTCCAGTGATCCGCGACCGCGAAGACGGCGATCACCAACAGCAATGCAAAGAGTGGGCCCAATCGAGCGATCAAGTGCCACAACCACCACACAAGTCGCAGCTTGCCGAAGGGGGGCGGCGGAAGCGGCTCGGACATGAGGCGGTCGTTATTCCTGGTATTGGGCGGGCTTCAGAAGCTGCTGAATGTGCGGCTCTGAGATATTTTCCGGCGTCGCGACGGTGGACCCCGTGTCGATCCGCTTGGGCACCTTTTCGCCCTGCAGGTGTTTGTGCATCGACATCACCGCCTCGTACCCCATCTTCACCGGGTCTTGCAGCACGATCCCCTGCACTTTCTTCGACTCAAGGCCGCGGATCAGGGCGGCGTTCGGATCGAAGGCAATGAAGCAGACCTTGCCGTCGAGCTCCGTTTGTTCGAGCGCCCCCAGGCAACCGCTGGCGTTCGGCTCGCAGACGGCGAACAGCCCGTTGACTTCCTTCTTGTATTTGTTGAGGACTTGCGTGGCCTTTGTCAGCGATTCTTCCGGCGTCGTGCCCGAGTACTGGTCCGACGAGATGACGTCGATTTTCGGAAACTCCTTTTGGAGCGTTTCCAAAAACCCCTGCTCGCGCCGCTCGGTGCTTTCGCTGCCGGGAAAGTACCTCAGCAGGATGGCGTTGCCTTGGCCCTTCAGCACTTCGCCCATCCGCCGCGCCGCGATGACGCCGCCGTTGTAATTGTCGGTCGCGACGTAGGTGACGATCTTCGATTCGTCCTTGAGGCCGCTGTCGAAAATGACGACCGGGATCTTCTCCTGCACGGCTTGATCGACGTACTCCACGAGCGCCTGCGAATCGTTGGGAGCCAGGCAAATCCCGCTGACGTGCTGCGTAATGAAGCTCTGGACGACGGCAATCTGACCTTCGCGATCGCTTTCGAGCTGCGAGCCCTTCCAGATGATCTCGGTGTCGCCGAGTTTGTCGGCCGCCTGGGCCGCCCCGGCGTGCACGGCTCGCCAGAACTCGTGCGTCGTCCCTTTGGGGATAACCGCGATCCGGTAACGGGGCCCGCCCCCGTTGCCCTTATTTGCGCTCGAATGGCTCCCCGACTCGCAGCCGGCCAGCACCAGCGCGCAGGCCAAAACCCCGTTTGAGAACAAGCGCATTCTCACCCTCGCAGTCGCACAACAGAACAAGCTCACAGCCGCCAGCCGCTTCGTCGCAGCCTTTGTCCAAAACTCTCATAAACCCAGCGGCCTTGCGGAAATTCATCCTAACAGCGGGAAAACACCGGTCCAAGCGCGAGTCACGAGGTCCATTCCCGGCCGGGCGACGCCGCAGCCCCAGACTGCCAATGATCTTGGGACAAATCGCAAGTTCAAGTACAACACGCCCCGATTTCGACCACGGCTCAGCAAAAGGCAGGCGAGTCATGCCGAGAATTTTTGCGCAGTCGATGACCAGGCGCGCCCGGTGGATGGCCGGGGCGACACGAATCGCCTCGCGTGTGGCAGCATGGGTGAGTACAGCGGCGGGCTCGTCGTTTTGCGGCGGTGCGCTGGTCGGACTGTTTGCGGTCGCCTTTTGCCACCAGGTCTTCGCGAGATTGGGGGGCGGGCTGGTGACTTCGGGCGGCGTGGCTGCGGCCGTGGCCGTCGGCCTGCTGGCGGCGGCGATCGAGGTGCGAGTCGTCGGGCCATCGCGACGGCCTTCCCTAGTTGCCGCGATTATTCCCTCCGTTTGGGCCTTTGCGATCAGCAGACTGGCGGATGGGTTTGGCATCGCCTATCGCTCGTTCGACCTGGAAGTGCTCGGCTCCCCCGCAGGACAATTCGTGGCGTCCTACGCGACGGCGCTAGTCCTCTTGGCAGTGCCGGTCGCCTGCGCTGCCCGCCTGGCATTCCAAGGCATTGCCTTGGATGGATTCTGGGCCTGTGCCGGTGCGGGTGTTGGCTGCTTGCTCGCCGCGTATGGAATCGGCCCCTGGTTCGGCGTGCACTGGGCCGGGCTGATTGCTGCCGCTGTGACGCTTGGGTGGGCCGCACGGGTCGCGTTTGATCGCTGGGCGAACGATCGCGATCTAAAGCCTCAGACCGCATCAGCAGAGCGGGCCGAACCGGCGATCGGGACCCCGCTGTCGGCGTGGCAGTTCGCGCGAATTGTGGTCGGGTCGATTGCAGCCGGTCTGGCGGCTGCAGCGCTCGCTCGCCTGGTCCAACAATTGATGCCCGGGACCGAAGCCATCGAGTGGACCGAATATGCAGGGTTTCTCTTGGGAGCAGCAATCGCCTGGCAGAGCGTTCGTACTACGGCTGAACGGTCCATGTCGCGACCGACGCTCGCCATCGTGCTGGCGGCGCTGGGATGCGCGATTCCGGTCGTCATGTTCCGATCGCTGACAGCTCTTTTCCTCGCCTCGACTGCCACGATCTCCAGCGTGCCGCTGTTGTTTCTTGTGCGCGGGCTCACGGCTGGGGTGGTCCTCTCTGTGGCCGGAGCACTTTGGGCTGCCGCTGTCGGATGGCGCGCTCGAGACGCAGGTAGCCGACATCCCGGTCTCTTGCTCCGAGCACTGCCTGCACTCATGGCCGGATTGATTGTGGCTCGCTGGCTGATCGTGCGCGGAGTCCCCGTGCCGATGCTCGTCGCCGCGGGCGCGTTGCTGCCGGCGACGTTCGCGGCGGCCTCCGTGCTGCGAACGTCTTCCCTCCGGGGCAGGCTTGGTGCCGGCATCGCCTGGACAACGACGGCGGCGCTCTTTGCAGTCGGCGTCTTCACGCCGACCTACGCGCCGGCTCGCGCCGCCCAGCTCTTGTTCTCGACAAACGTTTTCATGGCCTGGCGGACCTCGACGGAGAGCCGGCTGCTGCCGTTTCTTGACGACAGCCGTCTATTGGCCGAGCGGGAAGGTGAATGCGGCACGTACACGGTCTGGAAACAACGGGGCCTGCAGCTCGGGCTGCGCGAGAGCGGCATTCCGGTCGGCACGTTCTGCCCGCGACCCGAAATCGGCCCGCAATTTTCCGGCGAAATCGTGCCGTGCGTGCTGCCCCTCGTGCTGCACGAAGCCCCGCGACACATGCTGATCCTCGGATTAGGGAGCGGCAGCGGCTTAGCGGCTTGCCTCGAATTCCCGATCGAGGATGTCACCTGTGTCGAAGCCGATCGAGAGCTGATCGAGACCCTCGAAACCACGTTTTGGCCAGCGGCCGAGCCCAACCCGCGGAACGACAACCGTGTCCGCGTGCTGTGCGTTCCCCCGAGCCTTGCCGTGCAGGCGCGGGACGGCTCGTACGACGTCGTGTATGCGGATTCCGGCCAGTCGGGCGTGTCGCGGGGAACGGCCAATTTCACGCGCGAGTTCTACGCGGCCGCGGCCCGGCAACTAGCCGCCGACGGCATCTTTGCCCAGCGCTTTCAGCAAATCGATTTTGGCCCCTGGCCGCTGCAGAGCGTGCTGGCCACGTTGAAATCGGTCTTTCCGCACGTCGCGGCAATCGAGGTGGCTCCTGGAGAGCTTGCGCTACTGGCCACGAAGTCGGAAAATGGGCTCGATCGCCCAAATCTGCTCGAGCGCTTTCAGACCCCCCAGGCGCGACGGACGCTGGCCCGTTTGGGATGGGATTGGTCGATCGTGCTGAACCTGGCCGCCTACGCCGACGAAGGCTGCGATGCGTTGACCCGCGGAGCGCCGATCAACACCGCCGCAAACGGGCTGTTTGCGTTTCGGCTGCCGCAGGAGACCATGCGCTGGGCGCCAAAGAGCGAAGAACTCGCCGCGGTGCTGAGTCCGCACGCCGGCCGGATGGCCCAGTGGCCGCACGTCGATGGAAACAACGTGGAGCTGTTGCGGCGGCTCTCGGACGTGATGCGCGAGCACGACCTGATGACGTCGTACCCCGACCAGCCGTGGGCGTATCGCAAGCTGGTTCGCGAGGAGCTGACCAAGCATCCGCACACCACGATCGAAGAGGGCGAAGAAGGACTCGAGCGGCGGCTGGACCCGGTCGATCGCCAGCGGGTCGATTACTTCCGCGTGTTGGGAAAGGTGTCGCAATCCGCGCGACCAACCCTCGATGCTTTGCATCGGCTCGAAGAATTTGCCGAGCCGTACGACCCCGTGCTGACCTATTTCCTGCACCACGAGCTGGCGACGTTTTACGCCCGGTCGGAGGCGGCTGGCTCGATGGCCCAGCTGCAGCACCGGCTGTACACCGTGTATTACAGCGATCCTCGGGACCGCTCCGTTCGCGACGTGGTCGACGCCTTGGAGATCTTGAACCGCGACGCGCGGCTCGTCCCCGCCGACCAGCGCTGGGACTACTTGAACGCGCTCCTGGCGTTCTTGGAGAGTCGCTGGCTCAACCGGGGCTTGGGCAAGCCCAAATCAACCGAGGTTGTGCTCAACGACTTGGAGCGCAGCATCGACGCGGTGGAAACATCCTTGGGAGTGATGGAGCGATTGCGGAGCACGGTCGGCTTCACAGAGTCCGACTGGGCAGCCCGTCGCTCGGTGCTCGAACGGGGCCTGGTGCGGCCGCTGCGCTCCTACCGCGCAGAGCTGATCCCCGAATACCAAAGAGAGAAAGAGGCGGAGAGAACCGCCTCGTCGCAATCGGCCGAGCCGCATCCCAGCGCCAACTAGGCTAGCGGCCCCGGAATCCGCGAAAACCGCCCCCGCCCCCGCCGCCAAAACCACCTTCTCCCACGCCGCCCGACAGGAACGGAGAATTTGTGTTCTGATTGTTTGAGTTGCGCGCGGCGCTGGCTGTCAATGTGCCCGAGCTGCCCGTGCCCGACGAGCCCGAGCTGCTGGACGAGCCGGATGACCCGCTGCACATGCCCGTGCTCGTGCTCGAAGATGTGCCCGTCCCGGTCGAAGCGGTGACCGGAATCGTTGTGGTCGTCGCGGTGCTTGTCGATGCTTGCGACAAGAGTTGCGCGAGCAGCCCCTGAATCAGGGCCATTTCCGCCGGCGTTAGTGTGCCGCTGCTGTTGGTCAGCAGGTTCTCGAGCGCCTGAATCTGACCGGCGGTCGTGGTGATGCCGTTAAAGGACATTTGCTGCTGCAGCTCTCTGGCCGCTTCGCGCTGCTGGGCTGTCAGTGGCTTCTTCGACGAGTCGTTGGCGGCAACCTGTGCGGACTTGGAAGCCGTGTTCACCGACGACAGAGCCTTGTGGATCTCGGGTTTGTCGAGCTTGCCGTTGCCGTTGGCGTCGAATTCAACCAGCGCCTGTTTTCGCAAAGCCTCGATGGCCGGTCCGCCTCCCTTGCCCGAGAGGGCACGATTGGCCGCCGCTCGCTCCTTGGAATCGAGACGCCCGTTGTGATTGGCGTCGAATTGCTCCAGAACCATGCTGCGAAACTTGCTGGTGTTGGACTTCAAGTTGTCGGAATTGACGCGGTCGGATTTGACGTTGTCGGCATTCACATCAAGCTGGGCGGAGTTGCCCTTCTTTTGACCCGGCGGACAAGCCAGGACGGGCCCAGACAAAAGCGCCAGAGCGACGGCCGACACCCAGTGGTGCGAGATTCGAGGGGACATATATTCGCCTTCCGCGGCCCGCGGTTGGTCGGTGCTCTTCAGAGTTCCACTTAATTTCGAGCGTTTTTTGGCGTCCTGCCGTGCGATCGCAAATCGGCATAAAGGACTAAACGCGAAACCAGACCGTCGATCCACTGGGGAAAACGCAAATCGCGGGAAGCGAAAGGTCTCACCGCGT
>DASPSM010000474.1:0-3080 GCA_035623955.1 Planctomycetaceae bacterium | reverse complement strand
CATGCACATGGGTGGCCGGAACGTGACGCGAATCGAAGTGATTACCAAAGATGCTGGCTGGCTCTCGATGAACGGCAGGGTCCTCCCGCTGACTGTCGACCAGCTCGCGGAGATTCATGAAGGCATGGAAGCCGAGAAGGCGGCCAACCTGCTCGCGCTCAAGGATCCCGAGTATCAAATCACGTCATTGGAGGAAGCGGTCGTCGCCGATCGCCCGGCAGTGGGCCTCAAGGTAAAGCGTAAAGGCCACCGGGACATCCTCTTGTACTTTGACAAAGCCAAAGGTCACCTCGTCAAAATGCAGACGCGTACGAAGGGCATGGGAGGGGGCGAAGTCGACGAAGAAAGTCTGTACGCGGATTACCGCAACCACGATGGAATCCAAAACCCCGACAAGATGACGACCAAGCGCGACGGGAAACTGTTCCTGGAATGCGAGACCACCGAATTCAAGGCGGTGGAAAAGATCCCGGACCAGATCTTTGCCAAGCCGGAGGGGGCCGCGACGAGGCCGCGCGCGACGACGTCGAGCCGCTGACTGTGGAACGCCGGTCGCGCCCGTATTAATTCGCACACTGTATTAATTCGCACACTTTCCCAACCGGCAATTCGAGATTGCTTTGGTTGGGCAAGGTAGTGCGTCAATCCAAGATTTTCTCAAGACGTCAGTGCGAAAAAATTGCTCTTTTAGTCGCACGGCTCGAACCGATCTGTACTGAGAACGGCTCGAAGACTCCGATTCTACCGGAATTGCCGAGCGTCCGGAGCTGCATACGGGGTCGGCCATGCGCCGCCTGGTGGTTTTCGCAACGATTCTGATTCTTGGTTTGCGACTCGGGCCAGTGATCTTGGCCGACGATGCGGTCATCGCCAGCTTCGACACCTTCGAGCCGGCACCGACCACCGTCGAATCGCCGGCCGCTCCCGTGCTTGCGGAGCAGCCTTCGCGCGCTGACGACTTGCACAAAGCAATCTGTGAAGATTGCCCGTCCTGGGACCTGGCGACGTTCGTCAGTTACGACGCCTTTCGCAGCATTGTCGACGACAGTTGGGAAAATAACGGCATCACCGTCGGCGCGAATCTCGGGACGCGGCTCGGAGCCTTGAGCGACGCGACGGGAATCGGTTTTCAAGTTGGCGGAAGCATTGGAGTGTACGACTGGTCTGGATCCGACTGGCGCCCCACGGACCTGAGCGCCCCGCAGCTGCAGGGCTTCATCACGTACGGCCTGTTTCGCAAACCTCGCGAGAACTCCCCTTGGAGCGCGGCGATCGTTCAAGATTGGATGCTCAACGACAACTACGGCGTCTTTTCCACGAGCCCAACGTTGAGCCAGCTGCGGGCCGAGGTCAGTTACGCGTGGAACACTTGGAATGAACTGGGGGTCTGGGGAACGGCGGCACTCGTCAGCGACACCCGCGACATCAGCGGCGTTTCGACGATCTGGCGTCCGATCGACCAGATCAACATCTTCTGGCACCACAAATGGGAGTGGAGGGGGGCCGACACGACGATTTGGATGGGACTGCCGGTGGATGATCACGTTGGCGGCGACGGAAATGTCGGCGAATGGTTCGCCGGCGCGTCAGCGAATGTGCCGCTCAGCGATCGCTTCGCGCTTTACGCGCTTGTGACCTACATGCGTCCGGCCGCGGACAACGGGCCCCTCGGCGCAGAAACCGATTCGTGGAATTTCACGGTGGGGGTCTCGTTCTCCTTCACCGGAAGCGCGCGCTCGGAGAGCGTCGCCGGCCGCTGCTGGACGCCGCTCTTGCCGGTCGCCAACAACGGCTACTTCCTGGTCAACACGAACAACCACTAGTGCGCCCCGAGGCGGTCTTACAACTCGGAGAGCAGTCGGTCGACTTCCCCGAGCTGTGCCTCGACGCGCGACCTGAGTTGATGGCGGTCTTGCCAGCTCTCTAGCGCCGCCAGGCATTCGGGATCGACGCCTTTGCCTGCGTCTTTTGCCAGGATCTGCTGAATCTTTGGCCAGGGTATTTCGTCTCGATAGGGCCGCTTGGCAGCCATCGCTTCGCACATGTCGGCGACCGCGAGGACCCGAGCCGCCCAGGGAAATTCCTCGCCGTCAAGCTGACGGTGATAACCGCGGCCATCCAGGCGCTCGTGGTGGGCGCTGGCGACGTGTGCCAGCGTTTGGAACGCCCCCACCTGTTCCAAAATCCGCTGAGAATAGTCCGGGTGCTTGCGAATTTCGCCGAGCTCCTCGTCCGTCGGCTTGCCCGGTTTGTCGAGGATCAAGTTCGATACGCCCAGCTTGCCAATGTCGTGCAATAAGGCGGCGCGGCGCAGGTCCCGCTGCACTTCCAACGAGCAGCCAAACTGCTGCGCCATCCCGACCGTGATCTCGGCGACGCCGGTGGAATGCTGATAGGTCCAGGGGGACTTAGCGTCGACCACGCGCGCAAAAGCCTCTGCCACGCGATCGAGGCCGGCCTCGTCCGCCAGCAGGACCGTGTCTTCTGGTTCCCAGCGGGCCAACTCGTCCACCAGGTTTTCGCTGTGCACGCAGCTCCAAAACCGCGTGTCTCTGCGAAATGCCGCGAGAGCGTCGACCAGGTCTGGATCGAACCACTGTCCGCGCCGCCGCCGGGCGACGTCGACGGCGGACTCGAGCCCGTACTCAGAGAAAAAAACTTCGACCGTCTGGGCCAGGCAGCAGATTCGCCCCAGGAGCGAGATTTGGGTTCCCTTGAGCTGTCGAGGCGCGCCGTTGCCATCCCAGTGCTCGTCGAGATGCAGAATTGCCTCTGCCGTGGCTTCCGGCAATTGCAGGGCGCGGGCAATGTCCGCCCCGCGTTCGCAGCGCACCTCGGCGATTTTCCGCGCACCCTCCGCGCCGAGCCGCGCCATGGCCGCCATCTTCAGCAGTTTGTCGACGAACGACCCTCCGGGATTACAGTTCTTCCAGCAGTATTTGAAGCTTTCCCCAGGCTTCGTGAGATCGCTCATCCGGGCCGCTCGTTTGACCTGTCGGTCGTCGGCGCCAAAGAGGTAAGAAATCTTGGCGGCATTGCTCGAGCATCCGAGGTCCTTCAACAACAATGCATAGAACAAG
>DASPSM010000460.1:0-4229 GCA_035623955.1 Planctomycetaceae bacterium | reverse complement strand
CGATATGCGCGGCTGACGTCCGGCGCGCGGACAAGTTCAACGACGATCGCGCCCGAGACCGAATCGCGGCTTTCCGCGCTGGAGCAAGCTTGTCGACGGCTGCGACTGGAAAATGCGCGGCTGCGCGACGAACTGAGTCTGGCCGAGAAATACGGCGTATCGCCCGTTCCAGGCAACCTTCAGCCTCTCCCCGAACTTCCGACGGTTGTCCGAGCAGCCATGATCGGCGCGGGGGCGAGAGCTTTCGCAGTGGAGCAGCTCCTCGGGGCCGGACGCGGGCAGGGGCTCGCCGAATCGGATGTCGTCGTCGACGAATCGGGGCCGTGTCTCGATCAAGGCTCAGAGGCCGGACTCGAGCCGGAGCTGGACGTTTTGATCGGACGCTGCGTGGTCGGGCGAATCGCCTCGGTTGGACGATGGTCCGCCACCCTTGAGCCGATCACCGACCCGCGGTATCGCGGGCTCGCTCAGATCGTTCGCCCCAGCGATCAGGGGGGCTCGTTCGGCGCGGAGGGAATTCTCATCGGCCAGGGGAGCGAGCTCTTGAAGCTCGCCGAAGTGCCGACGACTCAGTCGGTGCGAGTCGGCGATGAGGTCTACACCAGCGATCGCGACCGCCGGTTTCCGATCCCGCTGTATTACGGCCGGGTCGTGCGAGTCGAGGAGGCGGGACGAAGTTGGGACATTTCGGTTCGCCCCGCGGTCCGCTTGAGCGATCTGAAAACTGTCGCCGTCCTCAAATTTGGTCGCCGCGCGGGAAAGATGCTGGCTGAATAACACAACTCGCGGTGGATGGATCGCTCATGAAGTTATTTTTCGCGGTGATGCTGGTCCTGGCGGCCTTGTTGCTGGCGCCCGTGATGGATCAAGCGCTTGGAGACTTTGCATTCCGTCCGAATCTCCAGTTGGCGCTATTGGCAGTTTGCGTTTCGTTGTGCCCCGGTCCCGCCGCTGTGATCGGTTGCGGACTCCTCGGTTTAATTCTCGACTGTCTGGCGGGACCGCAACTGGGAGCCAGGGCGGCCGGGTTTTGCCTGTTGGCGGCCTTGGGGTCGATTGCCGTTGAGCGGCGGGCGGACTCGTGGCCGGCGCGAGTGGCCGGTTGGATGACGATTCTCTTTGTTGCCGAATTGCTCTCGCGGATCGTCGCAAGCGCATCCCTAGGGATGCCATTTCGGCCAGCCGCCGCCCTCAATGCGGCCCTGTCAGCCATGTCCACGACGATCTTCGTGAGTTGTCTGTGGTTGGCGGGCTCGACGCTGTCGCGACTGCCCCGATTGGCTCGCTCGAATCGCCGATTCGCGCCGGCGATCGGTCGCGCGGGGAACTGAGCGCGATGGACAACAGCATTACCAACGTTTTCTCCGCCGGATCCCGCGTCGCGTCGCGCTCCGACTCCGCGGCCGGCGATGGAAGCAGCGCCAGTGGCGGAAGCGGTCGGCTCGTGTGGCTGTTTATCGCCTTCACACTTCCGCTGATTGCCGTGGCGGCCCGACTCGTGCAGCTTCAATGCTTCCTGGCCGACGACTACGTCGCCGCGTTCGAGACAACGACCGACAGTCTGGAGGCGATCCCCAGCACCGACGGTCGAATTTACGCGGCCGACGGACGCGTGCTTGCCGAGGACGTCGAGCGTTACAACATCAGCGTGCACTATCGCTGGCTCGAGGATCCGCCCAATGAGCACTGGCTGACGCGTCAGGCCGTCGCCGGGCTCTCGCGCGCCGAGCGCCGCAATCGGGCCGTGGTCGAGGCGCAAAAACGCAAGATCCTCGCGCGCCGCGAGGCATTGTGGGCCCGCCTTTCCGAATTGTCCGGCCTGTCCCCCAAAGCGCTCTCGGGAAAACGGGCCGCGATCCAGCAGCGGGTCGAGCGGATTTCCGCCCGGCTTGCCGAGCGCCAAGCCGCTCGCGAAAACGAAATCTCGCTCGAGCCCGAGCTTGCGGTTGCCGGCGACTCGCTCTTTCAGCGAGTCTGGAATCGGCTGGCCGCCGCACTCACCACGCCGCCACGACGCGAAGCCGACGACCCGCTCGTGGCCCGCGAAGAGCTCGATTATCATCCGGTCATCGAGGACGTTTCCCTGGACGTGCGGGCGCAGATCGAGGCTCATCCCCGCTGGTTTCCCGGCGTCCGCGTGGGCTGCCTGTCACGGCGGGTCTACTATGAGAGCGCCTTCGCCCCCCACGTGGTCGGCACGCGCGCCCCTGGCACCTTTGCCACGCTCGGCAGACCGGAATTCGGCAGCGAAGAACCGGCCGCCCAGCCGCCCAAAGCCGACCCGCTCGATTATCGCCCCGGCGACCGAATCGGACGCGGCGGCGTCGAGGCCGCCTACGATTCGCATTTGCGCGGGCTGCGCGGGCTGAAGCGCATCACGCGGAACCGCTACGGCGAAATCATCCGCGAGGAAACGATCCGCGCCCCGCGCCCCGGCGGAAGCGTCGAACTGACTCTCAATACGGCTGTCCAGCGAAAGATGGAGCGATCGCTCGACGCGATTCTGCATCCCGCCGCAACCGACGCACACGGCGCCGACGCGCACGTCGCCGACGGGCAAACGCCCACGGGAGGGGCCGTCGTGGCGCTCGACGTCCAGAGCGGGGCTGTGTTTGTGCTCGCTTCGACCCCGCGGTTTGACCTCGGCCCGACCGGGATTCCGGATTCGGCGACCTGGAAGCGACTCAACGAAGATCCGTTGCGGCCGCTGTTTCACCGGGCGATCCAGTCGGCGCTTCCACCGGGCTCGGTCTTCAAAGTCCTTTCGGCAGTCGCCTTGCTGCAAAGCCGCAAGGTCGATCCGGACGAGCGGTTCGAGTGCCGCGGCTATCTCGATCAGCCGAATCGGTTCCGCTGTTTGATCTACACACAGCAGAATGCCGGTCACGGCCCCGTCGATTTCGCACAAGCTCTCAGTCGATCTTGCAATGTTTATTTCTTCCACGCGGCCGATCGCATCGGCCCAGAGCCGATCGTCGAATGGGCCAGACGATTTGGAATCGGCTGTCCGACCGGCATCGACATGCCTTTCGAAAAAGGAGGCAACCTCCCCGATCCCGACCTGGCCTCGGTGGAGGGCGGGGCCAGGTCCGTCGCGACCCGTTGGCATGGGGGTGACACGCGGACCCTGGCAATCGGCCAGTCGAGCCTGACAACAACTCCGCTGCAGATCGCCCGGGTGATGGCAGCGATTGCCAACGGCGGCGATCTGGTGACTCCTTTTGTCGCTCGCAAATCGGGCCCGCAACTGGCTGATGAAGACGCCGCGAGCGGCGCGTCCCGCCGCGTGCCGATCCCAGGGCTTTCGGAAGGAACGCTGGCGAGGATTCGGGCTGCGCTGGAAAGAACAGTGTCCGACCCGTCGGGCACCGCCTACAACAGCGTCCGCACGAAGGCGATCTCCATCGCGGGCAAGACCGGAACCGCCCAAGCGGGCAAGGGGCAAGCCGATCATGCCTGGTTCGCTGGGTACGCCCCCGCCGACAATCCGCGAGTCGCGTTCGCGGTCGTGCTCGAGCACGCCGGCTCGGGGAGCAAATCCGCAGGCCCCCTTGCCCGACAGCTGGTCGAAGCCCTCTTAGCCGACGGCGTGCTTCAGCCGGAACGCGTGACGCTGCGCGAATGATCGCAGATCCGCGGCCCGAGCCGCATTCGCCTCCCGATTGGTTGGTTTGCTAAGCTACCTCCATGGGTGAAGCGGCCGAGCATCTGTTCAATCGCAAGAGCGCCGCTCCTGCGCTGATCGCTGCGATGCGCGAACTGGCGGCACGAAACGGACGAACGCTCGAATCGATGGATCAGATGCGCCTGGGTGACGCCTACGATCTGGCGGTCGAAACGTACGGCGACGAGCTGCCCGAGTATTGGCAGATTTGGAACGATTGGAACACCGCCCCCGACGAATTCCCGCCGATGGGCGACCTGTAAGCGGGCAGCCGCGGCACAAAAGGCAATCGACGACGATGACTCGGCGCGTGGTCCTGGCAATGAGTGGCGGTGTCGACAGCTCGGCCGCGGCGGTGCTGCTGAAGCGCCAGGGATACGAGGTTATCGGGCTCTTCATGCGGTCTGGCGCGACCGAAGAGATGGCGTGCGCGACGGTCGGGCCATCGCTGCCGATCGTTTCCACTTCCGGTGACACTGCTCACGCGACAGCAGCCGCTGGCAAATCGGCCCGCAAGCAAGGCTGCTGCAGCGCCTCCGACGCGGCCGACGCGCGCCGCGTGGCC
>DASPSM010000455.1:0-2432 GCA_035623955.1 Planctomycetaceae bacterium | reverse complement strand
TTGCGCGTGCTCCATCAGGCCGTTTCCGAGTGGCATGCACGTCACGATCCGTTGACCGATCTCTCCAACCGGCGGACATTCGACAACGAGCTGGCCGCGGCTTTGCGTATCTCAAATTCCCAAGGGAGTTCGTGCGCTCTGTTGATGGTCGATATTGACCGGTTCAAAGCGGTCAACGACCGATACGGGCATCTGGTGGGGGACGAGGTGCTCCGCTGTACGTCGAGGGTGTTGAAAGAGACGGTTTCGAGACTGAGCACCCGCACCTCGGGACTGGCGGCCCGCTACGGAGGCGAGGAATTCGCCGTCCTGTTGCCGGGCATCGCAGCCAACGATGCCACCTGGGTTGCGGAGACGATCCGTTCCAGCGTCGAAGTCCTGCCCGTCCGTTCGCAACATGGGCAAATCCACGTCACAGTGAGCATCGGCCTTGCGGTCATTCCCGACCACGCCCGAACGGCCGAGGAACTGATCGCAGTCGCCGACTCTGCCCTCTACCAGGCGAAGGGCGCAGGACGCAACCAGGTAATTTGTGCCGGGGCCGTCGCGGCGACTTAGCCGCTTCAATCCGCCGCGTCGGAGCTTTTGCAGGGCGCGACGTCGACTTGTGTTGCCGTGGCGAGCCGACGAAAATCGTACCGACTTCGATCCTGTTTCCCAGAGATCGCCTCCAGAAATTGACGATTCTGAGATCGACGAAATGACGTCCGTCATGCCCGCCGCCGACGTTCATAACCGGGGCATTCTGCACGCGGGGCGAACGATTGCCGTCATGCCGGCCTACAACGCCGAGCGGACTCTCAAGAGGACGGTGGAGGACATCCCGCCGGGGGCGGTCGACCAGATCATCGTCGTCGACGACTGCAGCCGCGACAACACCGTCAAGGTTGCCCGCGAGCTGGGTCTGACTGTCATCGAGCATCCGCAGAACCGCGGCTACGGGGGCAACCAGAAGACCTGTTACCGCCACGCCCGCGATCTCGGGGCCGAGTTCGTCGTCATGATCCACCCCGACTATCAGTACGACAGCCGCGTCATCCCGATTGCCGTCGAGATCCTGCGATTAGGGATCTGCGACGTGGTGCTCGGCTCCCGGATCCGCACGCGTAAAGAGGCGCTCGACGGCGGTATGCCGGCATACAAGTACATCTTCAACCGCTGGCTGACGATCATCGAAAACATGGCGCTGGGGCAGAATTTGGGCGACTTCCACAGCGGCTTTCGCGCGTATCGGCGCGAGGTGCTGGAGACGATTCCCTACGAGCGCAACAGCGACGATTTCGTTTTCGACAGCGAGTTTTTGGCCCAGGCCGTTCACTTCGGCTTCAAGCTCGGCGACATCCCCGTCCCGGTCCGCTACTTCGACGAGGCCTCGAGCATCAATTTCCGCCGCAGCGTTGTCTACGGTTTCTCGACCCTCAGCGTGCTGGTCAAGTACTGGGCCAACCGCCTCCACATCGCGAAAAGCTCGCTCTTTCAGGGCCAAGCGGGGTGAGCCGCCCGAGAAGGCGGGGGTGCGGACGGCGCTCGGACAGCATTTTTTACCCCCTTGCGGTAAGTCCCGACGCATGCAATAGTTGGGTCAGGCGGCCAACCGGATGTTTTGCATGCCTGGGCTGCCTCCTGCTGCGCCGCGTGGCGGCAATGAGTGTCGAGGAATGACTGTTCCGCTGATCGCCGACGCCGATCAATTCGCAGAGCTCTGCCAGCACATCCGCGAAGTCGGAACCGTCGCGTTCGACACCGAGTTCATCTCAGAGCACACCTACCATCCGCACCTGTGCCTGCTGCAGTTCGCGACCTCCGAGCGGCTCGCGGCGGTCGACCCGTTGGCACTCAAGGATCTGACGGCGTGGTGGGAGCTGATGGCCGATGACGAAACGACGGTCATCACGCATGGGGGTCAGGCCGAGATCCGGTTTTGCCTGCACTTTGCCGGCAAGCCGCCGCGCAACTTCGTCGACGTTCAATTGGCCGAGGGGCTGCGAAGCCGCAGTTATCCACTCGGTTACGCGACCCTCGTCAGCCGGGTTCTCGACAAGCGGATTCACGGCAAGGAGACGCGGACGAACTGGGACCATCGGCCCCTGAGCAAGGCCCAGATTCAGTACGCGCTCGAAGATGTGAAATACGTGCTGGCGATCTGGGAGAAGCAGCGCGCATCGCTCGCGCGGCTCGGCCGGCTCGACTGGGCGCACGCCGAGTTTCGACGGATGGTCGACGAAATCGCGGCCGAACATGTCCGCGAGGCGTGGCACCGGCTGCCGAAGCTGCACAAGCTATCCCCCCGGGAAATGGCAGTCGTGCGCGAGTTGTCGCTGTGGCGCGAGGCGGAGGCCGGACATCGGAATCGTCCGCCGCGCCGAATTCTGCGCGACGACTTGATTCTCGAGCTGGCCCGCCGCCAGCCCAAGACGATCGACGACCTGTTT
>DASPSM010000449.1:0-5241 GCA_035623955.1 Planctomycetaceae bacterium | reverse complement strand
CTGAGCGGGTTGGCATCGAAGTGAATCCGCCAGGCGACGTGCCGGCGTTCGACCTTCACGATTTGCGATCCGACTGCGAGCACCACCGCGACCGAAAGGATCAAACCCACCAGCGGCAGCCGTCCGATCCCTTTTCTGAGGAGCTGTCCTTCGAAGGGCCGGGGCAATCGCGAAGACTCGGCATTCTCGTCACCGATCGAAATCAGCGCGGGCAATACGAAGAACGTTCCCAGCGCACAAAGCATGATGCCCGCCGCGGCGATAATGCCCAGCTCGGCGACTCCCGAGAAATCCGCCAACAGCGTGCACAAAAATGCCAGGGCGGTGGTGACGGCCGCCGTAAGGCTCGCCGCACCGGTGCTCGCCGTCGCTTCCATCAGGGCTGCCCGCAGCTGCCAGCCGTCGTGCCGCAATTGCAGATATCGCGAGGTGTAGGAAATCGCAAAATCGAGACCGAGCGCGAAGAGCACCACGACGACGGCCAGCGAGAACGCGCTTAAGTGGCCGATCATCGCGGTCGTGAATCCCAGCGCCCAGGTCAGGGCGACGGCCAGCATCACGAGCGTCAACAGGGGGTGCTTGACGCCGCGAAATCCGATTCCCATCACGACGAGGCAACTGGCCGATGCCACGACAATTGCCAGCACCACGTCGAACTGCGAGCGCTGCATCTCTTCGCGTTCGAGGATCGGAATCCCGGTGAGCCCGATCTGGCAGCCGGTGTGAGCTTCGGCCACTTCCGCGTCAATCTGCTCCAGCCTTGCGAGCGACTGCCACTCGCCCGACTCTTCGGCCGAATCGACGCGGGGCACAACTCTCAGATAGCCCATCGTCCCCCGGTCGCTGAGCAAGTAGACCGTCGGGTCTCTGAGCGCGTTGGTCTGCGGGTCCGTCGGCACGAGGTTCGGCCAGGGGGTATGGAAATCCTGGGGATTGGCAATGAAATCGTTGAGGCTGGTCGTCAGCTGCCCGGCGTGCTTGAAGAGGTGAGCCGTCTGCGTCGGCGTCAGGGGCTTGTCGCCCGCTTGCTCCATCCCCGCCTCGATCTGATCGCCCAACTGCATGAACAGATTGTCGAGCTCGATCGGACGGTAATCGCCGCGCAAAATCGGAGCATACTGATTGACCCGCGCCAAGCCGATTTGCAGCCGGCGCGGGCTGACGTATTGCAGCCATTTGCGCTGCAGGGGCCCGGCTTCAAACCGGGAGAGCACGCTGCTGAAGCTCTCCGGCTCGCGCCGCAACCGGTCGGACAGTTCGTCGATCGTGCGTTTGATCTCGTCGGGGTTCTTGCTCTCGACGACCACGATCACGTCGGACGCATGGTCGAAGGTCTTGGCGTACGCGGCCCAATGCTGGCGCAGCTCGGCCTGCCGCTCGAGCATCTGGGCGCGATCGCTCTTGAATCGCAGGAAGAAGAAGGCGTAGCCCGCGCAGGCGCACGAAGCGAGGATCACCGTGGCCATCACGAACCGCGGCCAGCGAGCGGCGATCCGCGTGAGCGCTCGCAGCGGATAGGCGACCGCCGAGCCGCGTGGGCCCGCCGCCGACTCCTGCCGCGTGGAGTTGTTGCGCTGCATCCGTGCGAACGCCTTGGCCGTCCCGACTGGCCATTCCCGAACGGGGCCGCGAGCGAAAGCCGCGACCAGTCCTTTTCGCCTCGCGATCCGGATTGGGCCCTGGACCGGCGCGCAGGCGTCGTCGGCGAACCGCGCGAGCGGCGCACCTCGATGTCTCCAGCATCGGCATCAGCCGGAAGGCTGCTTGAAAACAAAGCCAGCGGCCGGATTAGTCGCAGGTGCCTTCGCGCCGGCAGTTTCGGTAAACATTAACGCCCTTGCCGAGCAGGAATTGGCCTCTGCGAAATTCCGTCACTCACTAGGAAGCCCGGACGGGGCGAAACTCCTCTAGCCACTAGCGCGAGCTAGTAAACGAGGATCCCCCGACGTGACGCGGAAAAGCCCCCGAAAGGGGGCGAGACTCATGGCGTGAGTCTGCCGCCCCCATCCGGGGGCTCAAACACCCTTAGGAGGAAACCGCCTCCCACGGGTTCACACCCGTGGCCAAGCAGAGTACCACTCCTTCGGAGTTAACGCCAAGTGCACCGCGTTGGTTTGCATTGCTGCCTCTGCGACCTTCTGTTCATCTCTTTTCCGCCGCGCCCAATCCTGTCGGGCCGCAGCTTTCGGCAACGCTTCGCGCTCAGGTCGATTGAGAATTGATCGGCCCGCTCCCTGACGAATGTACCTGCCAGCCAAGCTGTGGAGACTGTAGGGGCACCCATGCGAGAAACGCGATCCGTTCGCGCGCGAACTCGGTGAGCGCGACTCAGCGGGCGCTACAATTCCCGCCATGAAACGCCTCGCGCTCGTCCTGATTTTCGTCCTCGCGGCCCGCGCCTGCTGTGCGACGCCCCGCCACGCGCTCGTCGGCCAGGTCGTGAAGATCGCCGACGGCGATACGCTGACCGTGCTCGACCAGTCGCGAGTCCAGCACAAGATCCGCCTGGCCGGCATCGACGCCCCCGAAAAGAGCCAGGCCTTCGGCACGCAGGCGCGAAACGCGCTCGCCTCCAAAGTCTTCCGCCAAACCGTCCGCGTCGAGGTCACCGACACGGACCGCTACGGCCGCGAAGTCGGCCGCGTCTTTTGCTCCCGCCGCTTCATCAACGCCGAAATGGTCCGCGACGGACTCGCCTGGCGCTATCCCCAATTTGACAAGCCCGGCGAATTCGAGGCACCCGAGACCGACGCCCGCCGACACCATCGCGGATTGTGGGCCGAGAGCGATCCGGTCCCGCCTTGGGAGTTTCGCAAGGCGAAACGTGCTGGGGCGAATGTTGCGCGACGCTAAGTCGCCTCGCTAGCCTGCCGGCGCGAGCGGCAGAATCGTCTCCGAAAAACTTTCCCAGTTGTTTCTACGGCGTAGAAACTCGGTCTGTGCGATTTGGGTTTGGCGTGGTAGGCTCGATCAATAGGTCCTCGCGAGTGGTCGAGCTCGTGCGAGTCGGTCGCGGTCTGCGCCGTTCCAGATTGCGGGCGGGGGTAGGTAGCTCCACCGGGGGTTGGGTCACGAATTTCCTATAGGACGGTGACCCACGGAATTGGTGACCCTCCGAATTGTGGGACTGGGATGCGAAACAGCGCCGAGTCGATCGAAGAACACAGATCTTGAACAGGAGGTAACGGAGGCAGCAGAGGTTGGGCCTCGCGCTTCCTCTGTTCCCTTTGTTCTCTCCTGTCCCAAAGGTTTTCTCCGAAACGAGCCGGGTTACCTTCGTTCAATAGCAAGTCGACTCGCCGAATTCCTGACCCTGGGATTGGGACGGGACACGCGCCTGACCGGAGCCGGCATGTCCAAGGTCGGGAAGGTTAGGGTCCAAGGTTGCCATTCAACTTGGAACCATCCGATGGGACGGGACACGAAGGGGACCGATGGGACAAGTTGTCCCCGTGGCGAACGGTGTCCCGATTAATGTCAAGCCGGACAATGAGTTCCGACGAGACACGCATGGGACGGGACACGTTGCGCGTCGACGGCGCCGGCGTCCCATGGGCTAGCCGCCGGTCGCCGGTTCGCTGGGTGCCGGTTGGACAGTTGTTGGCGGTGACGGCGAGAGCGTCCTCTCGGTCCGCGCGGCCCGGCGGAGGAGCAGGAAGGCCAGGTAATCGTACAGGCCGTGCGCGAGGATCGGGGCGATCAGATTGGGGGGATGACTGGCATCCAGCAGCAGGCCGAAATAGATCCCCATCCCTGCCGCCAGAAGGGCGTAAGTCGGAGTCAGGAGGTGTAAGAGTCCGAAGATCACGTTGCTGCCGAAGAGGCCGGCGAGAGGGCCTGCTCCGTGGAAGTCGAACCAGCGCTCGAAAAGTCTCTGCAGCACGCCGCGAAAGACCAGCTCTTCGCCGACTCCCGCCAGGGCCGCCACGAAGACCAGCTCGTACCAGCGGCACGCGACGAGCGCGGGGCCGAGTAACTCGAGCACGATCCGTTTGATCCGCTCCAAAGCGGAGAACCGGAACCGGTCGATCGCCACGAGCAGCAGGAAGGGGGGCAGAGCGGCCGCCAGCCCCAGAAGAACGGCCGAGAGCTCGACCCGGAAATCGGCGAACGGGTCGATGCGGAAGACGAGACCGAGCGCGAGAGCGACGACGACCAGGCCGCCTTCGAAGACAGCGGCCAGTCTCAAGAATTGGGAACGATCGGTCGTATCGACCATGGCCGATCCTATCGCAGTGGCGCGCAAACTGTCCACAAAAGTGTTAAAACCGCTGCCTCGCGCGAGCGGCACGAATCGTTCGAATTTCGCGCGCGGACGTCCGATACAAGACGTGGAAAGTGCGAACGAGCAGAGTCAAGAAATCGCCGTCATCGTTCACCCCTCGGAACGGTGACGGCGATTTCGTTTCGGCGAGGGCGCGTTACTGCGATCGCCGGCGGGCGCGGTCCTTGGCCTGCTGGAAGACGTCGACCGCCGGCTGCGCGGGCTCGCCTTCCGGTTGTCCCAGCGGTGCCGATTGGGGCTGGGGCGACGAAGCCTGCGGCAGCGGAGCGACCGGCCTGGAGCGCGCGCCGCGAAGGGCTGCCGGGCGAGGCAGCGGCAGGTCCCACCACTTCTTCGAGTCGGGCGGCAGAGCCGTCTCGACGCGGTCGGCTTTCACCTCGCGCTCGGGGATCAAAGCCGAGACGCGCTGCCACAGAGCCAGCCGGCGGCCGGCGATTTCCGTCAGCAACAGGCCGATTGCGCAGGCCATCAGCCAGGGGATCAGCGAGATGGAGCTGGCGGACCGAGGCGGATCGGCCAGGACCTCCAGCACGTCGGTGCGGAGCTTGCCGCCACTGATTTCGGCCATTTCCTTGAGGGTTTCGGTGCCGCTGGGCAATCCGATGCGCGGCACGAATTCAGGGGAATAAGGTAGGGTGACGGCCGGTCCGCGGACGAATTTGCGGTCGCCCGTTTTGAGGAGCGTGCGGTAGGTTCCCGTGCGATCCATGCGAAACCGGGCTTCGAGAGTGTCGGGGCCCGTCCAGATGAAGTCGGGCGTCAGGGCGGCCTCGCGCTCGGCGCCCGGGGGAACGACGATTAGCGTCGGCGGGCCGTGCCGCGATTTTTCCGGGCGATCGGGATCAAGCTCGACGGTGGCGACGGCGTCCTCCCCCGCGCGGTCGATCCGCAGAAAGACGTCGTCCGGGCTCGCACTGCCCAACAGCCAGCGGACGTGCGTGATCAAAAAGTCATTG
>DASPSM010000437.1:0-2709 GCA_035623955.1 Planctomycetaceae bacterium | reverse complement strand
CACCGCCAGGGCGCTCAGAGTCGAATGTGTTGAGAAAGCAGTTTTCCGGTCGTGCGAGCCAGACCAATGTAAGCGATTGTTCGAGGGGCTTTCAACCGAGCGGAATCGGAACAGAAATGCTCTGAAGCCCGAAATCCGAATGACGAAAGAAGCACGAAGCTCGAAGCCCGAACGAAAAAAGGACTCCCTTCGGGCTTAAGTCATTCGGTCATTCCTTCGTCATTCGTGCTTCGTCATTCGGATTTTCCGGATGGTGTGCCGGCGCCCGCTTAGCGCGGACTTGGCACACCCTACGTCCGCTTTGCAGCTCCCCGGGGGCGCTCCCCCTGTTCAACGCGAAGCGCCTGGGATACCTTAATATTGGTAAAAAACACCGGATCGCGCGGGTTTGCGGGTTGGAATACGCGCCTTGCCGCGGTCGCCTGACGGCCTTTTGAAGACGGTCCTCGACGCATGATGTGCCCATTCTGTCGCAACGGGGAAACGAAGGTCATCGATTCCCGAGCCAGCCAGGACTTTGTGATCCGGCGGCGGCGCGAATGCCTGATCTGCGAGCGCCGGTTTACGACTTACGAAAAGATCGAAGAGTCGCCGCTGAAAGTCATCAAGAAGGACGGCACACGCGTGCCGTTCGACCGCGAAAAGATCCGGGCCGGCCTCGAGAAGGCGTGCTACAAGCGGCCCGTGAGCGAAAGTCAAATCGAGGCTATCGTTTGCGACGTCGAGGCGGACGTTTATCAGAACTTCGACCGTGAGGTCCCCTCGCGATACATCGGCGAAAAGGTGTTCGATCGGCTGCGGACAATCGACCAGGTCGCCTTCGTCCGCTTTGCCTCGGTCTATCGCGAGTTCAAGGACGTCAACGACTTCGTCGAAGAACTCGAGCCGATGCTGCGCGCCAACCGGCACTGATTCGACGCGTCAGCCCCGGCTGGACGATCCGGCATTGACCGAAATCGGTCAGAAAACGATCATTTCGCTCGCGCTAATCCGTAAAGACTTGTCGCACTAACAAGAACCGGCGGGTCCCGGGGGCTTGCCCCGGGAACCCCCACCCGCCGCTGGCCTATTCGAGAGATGACGAAGTCTCTCGTACTGCCGCAAGGACTGCGGGCCGTGTCGTATCATCTGATTGATCTCGTCCAAAACCTGGGCCGACCGCGGATTCTGGTTCTGGGCGATTTGATTCTCGATCGCTACACCTGGGGCGACGCGGAGCGCATCAGCCAGGAAGCTCCCGTCATTCTGCTTCGCGAGCGCAGCCGCGAAGCGCGGGTCGGCGGGGCGGCCAATGTGGCCAACATGCTCCGCGGCCTGGAGGCGGACGTTACGCTTGCCGGCGTCATCGGCGCCGACGCGGACGGCCGGGAACTCCGGGACGAGCTGGAGCGTCAGGGCGTCGACTGCCGCGCGGTCGTCGTCGATCCCGAGCGGCCCACCACGGTCAAGGAGCGGTTCATTGGCCGGGCCCAACAGCGGCATCCGCATCAGATTCTGCGCGTCGATCGCGAAGTGCGCCACCCACTCGGCGAATCGATCGCCCAGACGTTGATCAATTCGCTCGTCGCCGCGCTCGGCTCGCACGATTGCGTCCTGATCTCGGATTACGGCAAAGGAGTCTGCACCCCCGAAGTTTGTCGCCGGCTGATTCAGTCGGCCCGGCAGGCGGGGCGGCCGGTGATCGTCGATCCGTCGTCATCGGGCGAATGCCGGAACTTCGCGGGCGCGACGGCAGTGACGCCCAACCGAATGGAGACGAAGCGCGCCACGGGCCGCGAGATCGCCGAGATCGACGACGCGATCGCCGCCGGACGGCGCCTGTGCGTCGAGCTCAAGCTCGATCACGCATTCATCACTCTCGACAGCGACGGCATCGTTGTCGTTTGCTCCGACGGCTCCGCCGAACACCTGGCGACGCGCAAGCGCGAGGTTTACGACATCACGGGCGCCGGCGACATGGTGCTGGCGATGATTGGCGTCGGCGCCGCCGCCGGCATTCCGCCCTTCGAGCTGGCGCGGCTGGCGAATGTGGCGGGCGGGCTGGAGGTCGAGCAAGTCGGCGTGGTGCCGATCCGCCGCGACGACATTCTGGCCGACCTGTTCGCGGCCGAGCGGACGACGGCCGACAAGATCTGCTCGCTGGACGTTTTGGAGCGACATGTCGCCGCGCGGCGCCGGCTGGGCAATCGCATCGTGCTCACCAACGGGTGTTTCGACCTCTTGCATGTGGGCCACGTGAGTTATCTGCAAGAGGCCGCGCGGGAAGGGGATTGCCTGATCGTCGCCATCAACAGCGACGCCAGCGTACGGCAGCTCGGCAAGGGGCCCGATCGGCCGATCTTCGGGCAGGAACAGCGGGCCGCGATGCTCGCGGCGCTCGAAGCGGTCGACTACGTGACGATCTTTAATGAGCCGACGCCGCACGCGATTTTGGCGCGTCTCAAGCCCGACCTGCTGGTGAAGGGGGGCGGATACGCGCCGGACGAAATCGTCGGCCACGAGCTGGTCGAGTCGTACGGCGGGCAGGTGAAGGCGCTCGGGCACGTGCCGGGCATTTCCAGCACGCTCTTGCTCGAGCAACTTCGCAATTCCAAAGATCCGACTGACACAGAGGCCGGACGGCAGGCCGCATGAAAATCGCCCTCTTCCTTCCCAATTGGATTGGCGACGCCGTGATGGCGACGCCGGCCCTGCGGGCGCTGCGGGAGA
>DASPSM010000388.1:0-2607 GCA_035623955.1 Planctomycetaceae bacterium | reverse complement strand
GGCGTCGTCACCCGCGGACTATCCATGTCCGTGGTCGTGTGTGTGTCCGTGGTCGTGAGAGTGGTCGTGCGAATGGTCGTGGTCGTGACTGTGTCCGTGATCGTGACTGTGATCGTGTGAATGAGAGCGATCGTCTGCGTGAGAGTGATCGTGCGGACGGCTGGCAGCGGGCTCGTCTGCCCCTGGCAAGGAGGCATCGACCTTCGAGAGATCGCAACCGCTCTCGGCGGCCCGGTAGACTTCGCGCAGCGGCACCCCCGAGTCGGCGGCCACACGGGCGCAGCCCTCGAACTCGGGTGTAAAAACCGGTGATTGGCCGCTGCGCCAACCGAGCTTCCCGCGCACCGGCCCCCAGGGCGTGTTGACCGTGTGCTCTCGTCGCGACCGCTTCGAGCGCTCCATCGGAGTGCGCCGGATGCCGAATGTCGCGGTCTCGTCGAACAGAATCGCCTCGAGCTTCTCGGCGTCGGCCGGACGCGCGATCACAGAGAGCAGCGTTCCCGGCCGGTCTTTTTTCATTTGAATGGCGCCCGAAAAGACGTCAAGCGCTCCGGCCTCGAGCAGTCGCCGCTTTGTGTAGCCGATGATTTCGGGCGAAACATCGTCGAGATTGGTCTCCAGAAGCGTGACCCAGTCGCTTTCGGCCGGCGTCTCGGCTGTTCCGACAAACAGCCGCAGCACGTTGGCCCGCTGCGAAAAGTCTTTCGTTCCGGCGCCATAGCCGATCGATTGAATGGACATCTCCGGCAGCGGTCCGAAGCGATTAACCAGCGTCTTGAGGATTGCGGCCCCGGTCGGCGTGGTCAGCTCGGCTTCGATCGGCACGTCGACGAGCGGCATGCCTTTAAGCAGCTCGGCCGTGCCCGGCGTCGGCACGGTGCAGATTCCGTGGGCGATCGAGACTTGTCCGCGGCCGGTCGGAATCCGGCTGGCGACGATCTGGTCGGCGGCCAGCACATCAAACCCGACCGCCGCCCCCACGATGTCGACGATCGAATCGATGGCCCCCACTTCGTGAAAGTGGATCCGCTCCACGGTCGTGCCGTGCACTCGGGCCTCCGCTTCGGCGACCGCCCCAAAGATCTGCAGGGCCAGGTCGCGCTGCGCCGGCGTGATGCCGCGGGCTTTGCCGATCAGCGATTGAATATCCGCGAGATGGCGATGGGCGTGCTGTTCAGGATGCTCGACGCGCACGTAAGTCGCGCGGAAGCCTCCCTTGATGACCGTCTGCGTGACCAGCTTCACGCCATCCAGACCCAGCGAATCGACCGCTGCCCGGAGGATTGCCTGATCGACGCCGGCGTCGATCAGCGCCGCCAGCGTCATGTCGCCGCTGATGCCGGTCGAGCAATCGAGGTAGGCGATCCGCACGGGACTCTCTTCTCGAAACGAGCGGGGGGGCGGATTCTAGTCGCGTCGCGTCGTGCGGCCAAGGTCAACCACGCTTGCCACAATTCTCGGTTTTAACGAGCCGCATACCCGCGTGAAAGGCAAAGTCAATGGGCTCATCGTCATGCTCGATTGTCTGTTTCGCGCGCGAAGAACCAAGTCCAGCTTGAGGCCACTAACGCCGAGCCAGGGTTAAAAGTTTCAAAGAATTGAGGGTTTCTACCTCCACGGTCGGGCGTTGGACTAAAAAACAACTCACTTCGAAGACCGAATCGCCTGAATCGATTACAGCGATTATTTCGATAATAGGGGATGGATTGGGGGCTCGACGCGCCGAGACGCCCGCGGAACAGGGGCACATGGGAAATGGGGATCTGCGATTCTTGTCACGCGGGGTGTTGCCGCGCGTTTGCCGTGCCGTTGACCGGGGCCGACATCATCGCCATCCAAAGAGCGCTCGGGCTGCCGTTTGAAGAGTTCGTCCGGAGAGTGCCCGATCCTTCGGGGCGAATCGCCAACGGTGGCGTCCCGCACTTCTTATTCGACGATTCTCCCGAAACGCCTTTCGTGATTTGCTTGACCCATGTCCCCAGCCCGTTTCATGGGCACAGCACCAAGTGCCGCTTCCTGATCGAATGCCCTCCCGACGAGGATCACCCGCTCGGCCGCGCGCGTTGCGGCATTTATGCCGTGCGACCTTTTGCCTGTCGTGTTTTTCCGACGAAGTTCAACGCCACCCACGACCTGGCCGTTGTCTGCAACGTCCCCGACCGCTTACGCGACAACGCAAATCCTGCCTATACTCTGTGTCCGCGGCCCTGGGAGCCGGCAGACGTCGATCCGATTCAGTCGGTTCAGGACCTGGCCGTGGTCAAGTACGAACTGGCGTTCTTTCGGCAAGTGGCGGAAGTATGGAACAGGTCCCCCGCGTCGTGGACGGGCTTTCCGCAATTCCTGGACATCGTCTACTCGAAACGCGTCGGACGCGAAGGGCCGGACGATGCGCGTGCGGACGATGGCCCAGTGACGCTCCCCTTCTCCAAGGCGACAAAACGCCCGGCGCTTCGGACGGCGACCTGATCGTAACCGGCCTGCTGCGATTGTCCTGGCGATGACGTCGTCCGATCCCGCTTCGGCCCGCGACCCCGGCTCGTACCGGCCCTCAGCGGCGATCAAGCAGCTCCAAGCGCGGGCGCAACTGCTCGACTTTACCCGGGC
>DASPSM010000442.1:0-5407 GCA_035623955.1 Planctomycetaceae bacterium | reverse complement strand
AGGCATTTGTCGCGCCATCTGTGTGCGTCGCTTCGCGATGGCCCAGGCAACGGCAGCGCCGCTGTTCAGCAAGGGGCTCTGAGGAAAACAACGTTGGTCAGGCCCGAAGATTTGCGGCGCCTGCGAAAAAGAACTCCCGCTCTCCGGTCGGAAAGCAGCCGCTGGCGCGGCCAACGGCAATCCGTGAATTGATTGCCACTCAGCCTATCGTGGCCTCTCAACCGCGGCAAGGGGCTCGTGCGGTCGGAAAGCCCGCCAGCGGATCACCACTTGCCGACGTGAGCCCCGCTGTCGACGTGCAGAATTTCGCCAGTTACGCACGGAGCTTCGGCCAGATAAACGATCGCGTCAACAATGTCGCGGATGCTGACGATCCGGCCCATCGGCGAGAGGCTTTTCATGTGGTCTTTGTTGTCGCGCTCGTGCATCGGCGTATCGACGGTCCCGGGCGCGACCGCGTTCACGCGAATTCCCTCTTTCGCGTATTCGATCGCCAGACTGCGCGTGACCGCCTTGAGGCCTCCTTTGGTGATCATTGGAACGGCTGCAGGATGACCCGCGATCGGATGCTCGACTAGCGACGTCGTAAGATTGATGACGCATCCTCCCACTTTCTGCCGCAACATCTGCCTGATCGCCAGCTGCGTCACGTACAGGAAACCTTCGAGATTCGTCGCGACAAGCGATCGGAAGTCGTCGGCCGTGTAATCAAGGAAAGGCTTACTGAGAAAAATGCCCGCGTTGTTGACGATGACGTCGATCGTGCCAAATCGTCCCACAGCGGTTTCGGCGATCCTTGCCGCGGTGGCGGGATCGCCGATGTCTCCGTCGACAAGGGCCAGATTGTCCGACGCCGAAAACGTGCCCGACTTTGTGATGTTGCGAGAATTGGCGACGACCCGATAGCCGCGCTCCAGGAACGCGGTCACTGCGCCGGCGCCGATTCCCTGGGACGCTCCCGTCACGATTGCGGTTTGCGATTTCGCTGGCATGACCGGCTCCTCTGCCTGTTCGTGTCGATCGATTCTTCGCCGTTCGCCATGAATCATAGCGCCTCGCGGGGCACAAGGCAGTCGGATGCAGGCGCTCCGCTGGAAAAGATACAATCGCGGGCTCACGTTCCGGATTCGCAAGGACGAGCATCCATGAGTGAGCCACTGCGGTTTGTTCCTCCCGAAAGCCTGATCGCCGGCTGGGACTTCAGCACCGGCAGCGTGAAGTGCCTGGCCTTCGGTCTCGACGGCAAGCCCGTCGCCGAGGTGCGCTTGTCGACCGACTTGTGGCACGGTGATCCGCCGAACGAAGCGGTGAACGAGCTGAATTTGATGCAGCTCGAGGGGCAGGCGCGGGCCAGCGTGCGGGCGCTGGCGGCTGAACTGGCGGCGGCGGGCCGGCTGAATAACTGGATCGCCGGCGGCATCTCGGCCACGCATCACTCAGCGGGCCGCATCGATCGCAACCACAACCAGGTCCGCCGAGCGATCTGCTGGAACGATCAGACGTTGGCGACCTATCGTGCCAAAGGAGAGCGACGCATCGGCGGAGCCAGGCGAGTCCGCGAATTAATCGGCGGACCATGGGCCGATCGCTACACGCTTAGCCACCTGGTGAAGGACGAGGACCCCGAGTACTTTCCGGCGGATGGCTGGCAGCGGACGTATCGCATTCTGCCGCACGGACCGCTCGCTGCCGGCTATCTCACGGGGCACTTCGACGTCATCAGCGTCTCGTCAGCCGCGTCGACGGGCATCATGGATCTGCGTAACGGCGTCTGGTGCCCGGCCATGCTCAGCGCGCTGGCGGCCGAGGAGCATCGGCGGCTTGCGCTGTCACAGTTGCCGCGGATCGTCGATCATCTCGAACCGATCGGACCGCTGGCCGAGCATCTCGCGGTCGAAGCCGGGCTCAATCTGGCACACCGCCCGTTGATCTTTCCTACCTCCGACGATCAGCAGGCCGGGCTCGTCGGCGGCGGAGCGGTCGATGCCGGGCAGATGGCGGTGATCCTGGGGAACTCGGCCGTGGTCAATTCGTCGTCGGACGCCCTGCCCCGCTCCGACCGCGTCGCGGGAGGGAGTTCGCTCGATTTGATGCGGCTCAATTGGGGCCCGTACCTCTGGATGCGCTGCTATAACAACGGCGCGCAATTCCTCGATCGCGTCGTCGGGCCGCGCCCCGATTGGAAAGCGCTCGAGGAGCGGGGGCGACGCGTGAAGCCCGGCTGCGACGGCATCTCGCTGATGCCATTCGTGCGACCCGAGCCTTCGCTCAAGTTGTCGGCGGCGACCGGATTGTTGTGGTCGCCTAAGCAGCCGAGCGAGCGGGGCGTGCGATTTCGCGCGTCGTTGGAAGCTCTCGCCTTCCTGATCGCCCGCGGCGTGGAAGAACACGAGCGATCGGGACAGCACATCACGCGGATCACCGTCTCCGGCGGCATCGCGCGGAGCGATCTCATGTGCGAGATCCTCGCGTCGGTGCTCGACCGCCCGCTGGAACGGCTCGAATCGGACGAGGGGCCCGCGCTCGGCGCCGCCGTCACGGCGCTGGCCGCGATCGAGACGCAATTGCGACGCCGCAACCGGATCGACGTCCCCTACACCGTCGCGGATGCCGTCTCCCAACTCGTCCGTTTCCGCGCGCCCGTGCAGCCGAACGCCGCCTGGATCGACCCGTATCGCCGGCTGCGAATCGACTTCGACAAACGCCTGACGCGACTGCAAGCGGACAGCGCCCCCTCGCGCGCCTCGACTCGGATCCCGAACGCAAACAAGCCAACGGCGGGAAAACGCCTCAACGGCACCAAACAGCCCAAGCCTGCCAAGCGCCGGCGCTAGAGAGTGCCACGCCGACTAGTTCCGGCTCCCGCCTTGCACCTTCGCCAGCAGGCGAAGGATTTCCAGATACATCCAGACGAGGGTCACGAGCAAACTGAACCCGCCGTACCATTCCATGTATTTGGGCGCCTCGAGCTGGACGCCCTTCTCGATGAAGTCGAAGTCCAAAACCAGGTTCAAAGCCGCGATGACGACCACGACCAATGAAAAGCCGATGCCGAAATATCCCGATTGATGGATGAACGGGAGGTGCGCCCCGAAAAAGGAGGCGACGACGTCGACCAGATAAACCAGGCAGATGGCACCGGTCGCCGCGACGACGCCAATTTTGAATTTCTCGGTCACGCGAATGATGCCCGTTCCGTAAACGAAAAGCATCATGGCCAGGACTCCGACGCTCAATCCGACGGCTTTGATCGCGATGCCGTGGTACGCCGCCTCGAATGCCGCCGAAATCGCTCCGAGAACCAGTCCTTCGAGCACGGCGTAGAGCGGGGCCGTGAAGGGAGAGACCTTGGGCATGAAAATCGTCAAGAAAGCCGTGACCAATCCGCCGATCGCGCCCGCCATCAGCAGACCGTACGTGAGGGGCGATCCGGCGACGGCCTGAGACCACGTGTAGCCGGCTGCGGCGGCCAGGACCGCGAGCAGAAAAGCTGTCTTGAGCACCGTTCCCTGCAGCGTCATCACCGAGCTTGCCTCAAAGGCTCGCCCGGCCCGTTGGTAAACCGCCGCATTCATCGCGGGATTGGCGGTTGCCATGGCTCCGTCTCCGTTGGTCTCGCAACAGACAAAACGATTCAGCCCTGGGCGGACATCCAAACTCCGTCCCGCGCAAAAGAGCGCGAAGCGGGAGCCAGCAACCCATCAGGTGTCAGCGTCGTCCGCACCGGGTCCAGGGGCACGCCCCTGGTCGTCGTGGAACTCGGCCCAGCGCTGCCAGGCGTAGGTCCATTCCATCCACATTCGCATCACCGACCACAACAGCCGCATTCGCGACAACTGTTCGGGTGGAAGCCGCGTCTTGCTGGCGAACGATTCGCGGGTCGCTTCGCCCAGGTTCCATTGCTGGGCGAGGCTGCGGCACAGCGCATCGGCCGTGAGATCGTTTTCGCGCGGCTCGCCCGGCTTGGGCTCTTTGATGAGATCAGCGGCGTCCGCCATCACAAACAGTTCGAACAGGCGGCTGCGCAGCGGATCAAGCTCCAGGGGACGCTGCGATTCCTCGGCCTCCCGCACCAAAAGGTCGATTTGCGCCAGGATGCTTTTGGCGAGCGATGGCTCGACCGAAGTGGGCACCGCCATGACAGTCTCCTCAATCCATCATCTTAAGCGGGCCAACAAAAAGGGGACAGGCCCTCGAGGAGCCGGTCCCCTGTTTTGTCGTTTTGGTCGTCGATTACGGGCTGGCGACTCCGCCGTTGGTGACCCACGCCGAGTGCGGGAAGAGGAAGTAAACGCCCGCGATCGTGCCGGCTTCGACGGCGGCCGCCTCGGTATTCCACGGAATCTGATAGAAGAGTTTTGGTGCGCATTCGCCGGGCCGATAGTAGCCCAACGGATAGACGCGGCAGCAGTACGGATCGATCGTCATCTGGTAGGGCAGTCCGATCGCCTGCACCGTAAAGCGCAGCGAAGAGACGACCGGCTGGACGAAGAACGGCCAGGCATGGCCATACCGCTCCAGATCCGGATCCTCGAAATACAGCGGCTGGTAGAAGATGTTGGACGCCTGCCACGTGTAAGTGCTCGCCGGAAAGACTCGCGGCTCGAAAGGACCGGACGAGAGCTGGATCTCCTTCGGGCACTCGGGCCCCGGGCCACCGGTGGTCTTACAGGGGGCGCCGTCCGGGCGCGGACAGAGGTTTTGACAGGGATCTTCGGCCGCCACTTTCGGGTCCGGCTCGTAATCCAAGAAGGGCATGATCTGCGTGACCTTGGGAAGCTGGCTGGGCGTTTTCACCTGCTCGGCTTCCGGCAGGTTGCCCAGCTCGGGAATCGCTCCTTGCTTCGCGGTGCCGGGCGTGAACTTGCCGGAGAACGGAAGCTTCGGTGCCTGGGCCACGTAGGCCGGGGCCGGGGCTGGCGGAGCTTGCATATAGCTGCCCGCGGTCTGGGCCAGAGTCGGCTTCAGCTCCATCGGCTGCTGCGGAAACGCGGCAGGCTGTGGAACGGGCGTCCCGAGTCCAGCGGCTTCCCGCAGCTGCTGATTGCGGCGAGCCCAGCGGTTGGCCGACGGGGCCGGGACGGCGGCTGGCGCGGGCGGAACGTCGCCGGCAGACGCATTGGCGCTGATCGGTGCGCCGGTCGCTGTCGAAATCGGCAGTTGGAACTCGTCGTCGGCGCGAAGCGCGGAAAGGTTCGCCGCCAGCAACAGCGTCGCGGCTCCGCCCAGAAGCCGGCTAGCCGACTTCAACCGGAGCATGCTCCGCCGTGTAATTGGGTGCTTCCTGCGTAATTGCGATGTCATGTGGGTGGTTCTCCCTAACCGTTGCCGGCGAAACCTGGATGAAGCGCGTCTTGGTTCGCAGCTCGTCGATCGTGCCGACGCCGAGATATCCCATCCCGGCCCG
>DASPSM010000367.1:0-3019 GCA_035623955.1 Planctomycetaceae bacterium | reverse complement strand
GCCACGCTCGGACTGGCTGTCCTCACCATCTGGTTCTGGCTGATCATGAAGTTCGCGCCCTTCTCGGTCGTGCGCGAGATCGAACAAGATCAGAATACGGCCTTGGGCATCATCATCGGCTCGATCATCATCGGCGTGTCGTTGATCATTGCCGCGGCAATCGGCCCCTCATGAACCGTGCGCCTTTTTTCCTGCTTTATCTCAACGTCCTGGTTGTTGCGACGTGCGGCCTCGTTTACGAGCTTCTGGCGGGAACTCTCGCCAGCTACGTGCTGGGCGACTCGGTCACCCAGTTCTCGCTGATCATCGGCGTTTACCTCTCGGCCCTGGGCATCGGGGCCTGGCTGTCGCGATTCATCGACGAAGGCCTGGCTCGCTCCTTTATTGAAATCGAGCTGGGCGTCGCCCTCGTCGGGGGGGCCTCGGCGCCTGTGTTGTTCCTCTCCTTTGCCTACCTGAGCTGGTTCCGCTTGGCGCTCTTTGGAATTGTGCTCGTCATCGGCACGCTGGTCGGTCTCGAGCTGCCTCTGTTGATGAGGATCTTGAAGGACCATCTCGACTTCCGCGACCTGGTCTCGCGGGTCCTGGCCTTCGACTACCTCGGCGCGCTGTTGGCATCGCTGCTGTTTCCCATCTTTTTCGTTCCTCGCCTGGGGCTGGTGCGGACCTCGCTTTTGTTCGGCATGTGCAACGCCGCAGTCGGCCTGTGGGGCACCTATTTGCTCCGCCCTCTTCTGGTTCAGCGGGGACTTTTTGCCTTGCGCGCGCGGGCCTGGCTGGTGATGGTGCTGTTGGCGATCGCCCTGTTCAAGGCCGACGCACTCACGATGCTTGCCGAAGAAGGCACCCTGCCGCACACGATCGTCTACACGAAATCGAGCCCCTATCAGCGGATCGTGATCACCAAGGGGCAAGGGGGCTTCCAGCTCTATCTCAACGGAAATTTGCAGTTCAACTCGATTGACGAATACCGCTATCACGAAGCCCTCGTTCATCCCGCCCTCACCGCGGCACATTCGCCGCGGCGGGTCCTCGTCTTGGGCGGCGGGGACGGCCTGGCCGTCCGCGAGATTCTCAGGCACGCGTCCGTCGAGTCGGTGACCCTGGTCGATCTCGATCCCGAGATGACGTCGCTCTCCGAGCGATTCGAGCCGCTGGCCAGATTGAATGGAGGCTCCCTGGCCGATCCGCGCGTGAAGGTGATCAATCAGGACGCCTTTCTCTGGGTGCAGGAGCCCGGCTCGACCTTCGACGCGGCGATTGTCGACTTCCCCGATCCCGGGACGTTTTCCATCGGCAAGCTCTATACGACTCGTTTTTTTCGCCTGTTGAAATCGCGGATGGCGCCTGCCGGAGCGATTGCCGTGCAGTGCACGTCGCCGCTTGTCGCGCCGCAGGCGTACTGGTGCATCATTCGCACGCTGGAGGCGGCCGGTTTCTCGGTCCATCCGTATCACGTCACGGTTCCCGCGTTCGGGATTTGGGGATTCGCACTGGCGACGGTGCAGCCGGCGCCCGTGCCAACCGAAGTCCCGGCCGCGGTCGCGCCGCATTTGCGGTTTCTCGATCGCGCGGCCCTCGCCGCGATCTTCGATTTTCCGCTCGACCTGCATCGCGTCGAGACCGAAGTCAATCGTCTCGATAACCAGGCGCTGGTCAGGTACTACGACGCGGAATGGCGGAAGTGGGATTGACCGACGCAATGTCCCAATTCAGCCAGCCCCAATTCAGCCAGTCCCGATTCAGCCGCCGTGAGGTGCTCGCCGGATTCCTCGGCGCGTCGGCGGGACTCTTGGCCGGCTGCGAAGGGGGCGAAAAAAAACTCCCGCCGAAGGGGGAGATCCTCGCGCCGAATTATTCGATCGGTCATCGCATCCGCGATGGTTTTCGGCCGCGCCCGGCCAGCGATCGCTGGCAGGAAGCCGACGTCGTCGTGATTGGAGGAGGCGTCTCGGGACTGGCGGCGGCGTGGCGGCTTCTGCGCGGGGGACTTTCGCGATTTCTCGTCCTCGAGCTGGAGACCGTGCCGGGCGGCACGTCGCGATCGGGACAATCCTCGCCCACCGCCTACCCGTGGGGCGCGCATTATGTCCCGGTGCCGATGCCCGAGAACCGCTCTTTGATCGCGATTCTGCGAGAGATGGGGGTCGTCGAGCGGATCGAGGCCGATGGCGCGCCGGTCGTCGGTGAGCAATATTTGTGTCGCGATCCGGGGGAGCGCGTCTTCATCGACGGAGCCTGGCAGGAAGGGCTGTATCCCTCCGCGGGCGCGACAAAACGCGACCTCGACGAGCTGGCGTCTTTTCGGGCCGAGATCGCGCGCTGGGCCGCGTGGCGCGACCACAAAGGGCGGCGCGCGTTTGCGATTCCTGTCGCGGCCGGCTCCGACGAACCCGAGATCACTATCCTCGACTCGCTCTCGATGGCCGACTGGCTCCGCCGCCAGGGCTACGATTCGGCGCGGCTGCGCTGGCTCGTCGATTATTCGTGCCGCGATGACTACGGAGCGACGAGCGCCCAGACCAGCGCTTGGGCCGGCCTGTTCTATTTTGCGTCGCGCGTGCGCACGGCCGACGGCGAATCGCAGCCACTTATCACCTGGCCGGAAGGAAACGGACGGATCGTCCAGCACCTGGCCTCGCGCGCCCGCGAACAGCTCCGCGCTGGGATGGCGGTCGTCGGCGTCGCGGCGACGAACACTCGCGACACGCAGGCAGTCGAGGTCACGGCACTCGACGTCGCTCGCGGCGAGGCCGTTGGATTTCGCGCACGACGCGTCGTGTTCGCGGCTCCCCAATTCCTCGCTCCCTATCTGATTCGCGATTTGCCGGAGCCTCGTAAGCTCAATGCGCGCGAATTCCAGTACAGTCCATGGCTCGTTGCCAATTTGCACCTGCGCGATCGGCCGCGCGATCAAAGCTTTCCGCTGGCGTGGGACAACGTTCTTTATGAGAGCCGCTCTCTCGGTTATGTGACGGCCACGCATCAAACGGGTCGCGACTACGGGCCGACGGTGCTC
>DASPSM010000365.1:0-10197 GCA_035623955.1 Planctomycetaceae bacterium | reverse complement strand
GTGGCCGCCGCTTCTTCGTCGGCCTTCGCTCAAGACAACTGCAATCACTGCAACGCCTGCGAGCCGCGCTGGCACAGCGAAGCCTGGTGGGCCATGCGGAACCAGGAGCCCGTCGGCGCCCGGCAGTGCGAGTGCAAAGGCCTCGAATGGCCTCCGTACCCGCGGCCGAAGTGCCCGCCGATGACCTGCGCCCACATCTATCACGTCGAGCACTACTGGCCGTGGCCCTATCTGTGCACTGATCGCGCGTCCGTGCTCGACATGACCCACGCGCAAGAGGCCAACGGCTGGCTCAGCGAAACCACGCTTTACGAGTACTACTTCAATCCGGACACCAACGAGCTGACGCAGCCGGGCAAAATGCACCTGCGCTGGATTCTGGACTACGCGCCCGCCAACTACCGCGCCGTCTGGGTTCAGCAGGTTGACGACCCGGCGGCGGGTCAACAGCGGATGGAAAACGTGCGGCACGTGGCCGCGCAGCTGGCCGGCGTCAACAACCTGCCGCCGATCCAGTGGCGCGTGGCCATGGCGCCCTCGCGTCCGGCGATCGAGGCCGACACGATCCGCCGCAAAGAACTCCAGACCATTCCGGTTCCGCGGATTCCGCTCCCGACCAGTGCTGCGGGCGCAAGCTCGACGGCGCCCGGCGTCGGCGGCGGTGGCGGCGGATCGCCCGGTGGCGGAGGCGCCGCTTACTAGGAATTTGGTCCAAGGTCCAAGGCCCAAAGTCCAAGGTCAGAAGACGCAGACGCGTGTTTCCGGTCTTCCGACGTGGAACGGTCGACATTGGACTTTGGAGATTGGACCTTGGACTGGCCCAATGACCGATCGCAAGCCCGAGCCCCTCGCTCCGCAATCTCCCTTGGCACTTCCCATTCCGGGAATTGCCGAATCCGAGCCCCAGACTGGCTCGAACGTCGCGGACCTCTACGACAAACTGTTCAGCGAAGGCTCAGACTGGGAAACGGAATCGGGCACACAATCCCACGTCCCCCGCGACGCCGCGGCTGCGACGGCTCCGCCGGCGCCGCTGACGCTGCGGCAGACTGGGCTGACGCTCGGCACAATTTCCGACCTGATCCTCAAACAGCTTTATCTGCAGGGCAACCTGCTGGGGATCCAGTTTGCCCGTCAGATGCGGTTGCCGTTCGCCGTCGTCGAGGAGGGGCTGCGATTCCTCAAGGACGACAAGTGCATCGAAGTCACCTCGGGTGACCTCGTCGGCCCGGTCTCTTACCGCTTTAACCTGACCGATCTCGGCCGCAAACGGGCCCGCGAGGCGTTCGAGCTATGCCGCTACGTCGGGCCGGCTCCGGTTCCGCTGGATGCTTATGCTCCGCAGTGCCGCCGGCAAACGGTCACGGGGACCGAATGCAGCGCCGAAGCCCTGCAGCGGGCCTTCGGCAACCTGGTCATTCGCGACGACGTGCTGCAGGATCTCGGCCCTGCCGTCTGCAGCGGCAAGTCGATCTTCGTCTACGGTCCGCCCGGCAACGGCAAGACGATGATCGCCAAGGCCCTGGGCAACTTCCTCAACTTGTATGGCGGCGATATCTACGTTCCGTACGCGATCTACGCCGAAAACAGCATCATCACCATCTTCGATCCGACGATCCATCGGCCGACCGACAACGCCGACGTCCTCGATCAGATCGCCAGCGAAAACGAGACCGGCTCGATCACCGATCCGTTCTTTTCGCGGAACTCGCCTCCGTTCGACCTGCGCTGGCGCCGGGTCCGTCGACCGGTGGTGATCACCGCCGGCGAGCTGACGCTCGAGATGCTCGACTTGCGCTACAACTCGGCCAGCAACTTCTACACGGCCCCGCTGCACATCAAGGCAAACTGCGGCGTGTTTCTGATCGACGACTTCGGCCGACAGATCGTCAGCCCGCGAGACCTGCTCAACCGGTGGATCATGCCGCTGGAAGAGCGCGTCGACTTTTTGACGCTGGCGACCGGACGAAAATTCTCCGTGCCGTTTGAGCAACTGATCATTTTCTCGACCAACCTCGACCCGCGCGAGCTGGTGGATGAAGCCTTCTTGCGCCGAATCCAGCACAAGATTTTCGTCGGCCCGCCCGATCGGGAGTTGTTCGGCGACATCTTCAAGCTCTGTTGCCAGCAGCGGAGCATCGAATTCGACTCAGCTTGCGTGGATTTCCTATATCACGAGTTCTACGACCGGGGCAAAACACCCCGCGCCAGCGACCCGCGCGATTTATTGGAGATCGTGCGGTCGATCTGCCGATACAGACGGCAGGACGTTGTCATTTCGAAAGAGCTGATGGCGGAAGCCGCGCGCCGCTTTTTCGTTCAGATGTGACCCGCCCTCTTTCCCGTCACAAATCAATCGCTTTCAACTCGTAAAACTGTGTGCCACGGCGACGATCCGACGCGGATCGCCTCGCCGCGGCACACACACCGGTCACCCTCATCAGCTCCTTCTCCCAGTCCTCTGGGTGAGGGCCGCATTAAGACCCCTCACCCATCCCTCTTCCCATAAGAATGGGGCGAGGGTGAAAGACGCAGGTTTCCGACACGGAGGTTGGACATGGCTGCTCGGTTACGGGCAACCTCGGCGCCTGGCCCGAGTCGCTTGACTCTCAACTACCTGGGACTGGGTCTCTGTCTGATCGCCGGGACCGCCGCCGGATGCGCGACCGGCAATGCAAGCGGGTCCGGGGCGCTGGGCAGCGCGACGCCGTCGTTCATGCTGTCGGATCAGCAGAAGGCGGAGCGTAATCTCAAGGATCCGGCGTCGCTGCATCTGGCGTATGGTCACTTCGAGGAACAAGTCGGGCAGCCGCTGGAGGCCCGCAAGTCCTACGAAAAAGCCCTAGCCGAAAATCCGCACTCGGTTGACGCGGTCCTTGGCATCGCGCGTCTCGACCAATTGGCCGACAAGCCCAAAGAGGCCGAAGCCGGTTTCCAGCGAGCCCTTGCGATGAAGCCGGGCGATCCGGCAGTGCTGGCGGCGTGCGGAGAGTTTTATGCGTCGCAAAAGCGCTGGCCCGAGGCGCTGCAGCACCTAAACGCGGCGATCGTCGCCGCCCCCAAAGTTCCCCTCTACAAGCATCGATTGGCGATTGCCGAGGTCCGGGCCGGCGATATCAACAGCGGACTGGCCGTTTTCAAGCAGTTGGTCGGGCCCGAAAAAGCACATTACAACGTCGCCTATATCCTGGCCCAAGAGGGCAAGCCGGACGCGGCCGCCGTCCAGTGCCAGACCGCGCTCTCGATCAATCCGCGGTTTGAGCCGGCCCGAGCCATGCTCGAACAGCTTCAGGCCCATCAGGTCGCCGGCGATCCGCGCAACATGAACCGCACGATGACTGCGGCACAGGTCGCACCCGCGGGTGCGTCGGGCTTCGGCTTCGCTCCAGCCTCCACCGGAATTCCGAATCAGCCGATTTCGGCCAACGCCCAGGCAGCCTGGCAGGCTGGTGCTGCCAGTTCCAACGGTCCCGGCACGGCGACTCGCGCGGTCGGCTCATTCGACCCAGCGTTGCCCAAGGCCACCGGCACCGCACAATCGGCGGACTATTCAGGCGATCCGTGGGCAGCGCCGCCGGCGCCGCCGCGGTAACGCTCGCGGGCCGTCTTCCATCCTCTCCCATTCCGATGGGAGAGGGCCGGGGTGAGGGCCATCCAATCAAAGCAAGCGCGACGTACGAATGACCCAACGGCGCAAGCGTGCTTCCTTCGGGCTTAGGTCATTCAGTCATTCTTTCGACACTCGTGCTTCGTCATTCTCTAAGACCCCTCACCGTTCCCTCTGCCCATAAGAATGGGGCGAGGGTCTCTGACGCGGGCATAAATCGGGTTCGGTGTGCTCACTGCACCGGGCTGCCCCAAGCAGTCTCGTCGCGGAGGCGTCTTTTCAGGATTTTTCCGCCAGGGTTCCGAGGCAGAGGCTCGCTGCGGACGGCCACGTATTCCGGAACCTTGAAATCAGCGATCCGCGTCTTGGTGAACGCCAGGAGATCGGCGACGTCGACTCGCGTGTGCGGTTTCGGCACGATCACGGCCCCGACTTTCTCGCCCATCATCTGGTCGGGGACGCCGACCACGGCCACCTCGAACACGGCTGGGTGGGCGATCAGCGCGTTTTCGACTTCGACGCAGTAGACGTTCTCGCCGCCGCGGTTGACCATGTCTTTGGCGCGATCGACGATCTGCACAAAGCCGTCCGCGTCGAGCCGCGCCAGATCGCCCGAGTGCAGCCAGCCGTTGGTAAACGTCTCGGCCGTCGCTTCGGGCTTGTTCCAGTAGCCTTTGACGACGTTGGGCCCGCGAATCAACAACTCGCCGACGCCTGGCTCGTAGAATGCTTCGTCCAATTGGAGATCGACGACCGGGGCCGCAAAGCCGACGGTCTCCGGGCGCTTCGCCGAGTACTCGTGCGGCAGGAATGTGGCGACCGCGGAGGTCTCGGTCAGTCCAAAGCCGTTGCCGACGCGCGCGTGGGGAAACGACTCCATGATTCGCACGACCAGGTCCGGCGGGGTCGGCGCTCCGCCGTAGGAAACCCAGCGGACCTTCGAGACGTCGATCTCTCGAAAGTTCGGCTGACTGAGGGCCAGCCAATAAATGGCCGGCACCGACACGAGCGAGGTAATTCGCTCCTCGCCGATCAGTTGCAGAAACCTCTGGATGTCGAACGTCGGCATGATCACGACCGTCCCGAACGCCGCACAGGTCGTGAGCAACTGGCTATTGCAGCCGGTGACGTGAAACAGCGGCACCGAGACCAGCGTGCGCGTGCTGCCGTCAAAGGGGATCGGCATGACCCGCCGGCAGTTTTCGACGTTCGACAAAAAATTGTCGTGCGTGGTCATCGCCCCTTTGGGGAAGCCGGTCGTGCCGCTGGTGTAGAAGATGGCCGCCACATCCTGCGGAGCCGCGTCGTCGATCGCCAGCGGCGGTCCCTCGGGGAGCGGGCGGCCGGGCTCGAAGACAAATTTGCTCCCTGAATCGTCGACGACGTATTTCACCTCGGACTCGCTGAAGCGAGTGTTGACCGGGACCGCGATCGCGCCGGCAAGCTGACTGCCGTAGAAGGCCAGGCACCAGTCGAGACCGTTGCCCAGCCGAATGGCCACGCGATCGCCCCGCGCGATTCCGGCCTCCTTTAAGCCTCCGGCGATGCGGGCGCAGCGATCCCAGAGTTGCCGATACGTCACCCGCTGTCCGCTGACCTCGACGATCGCCTCGGACTCGGGGACTTTTTCGACGGACGCGCGGAGCATCTTCACGAGCGAGGTGGTCAGCCCCTGATAGCGCTTGATCCCATCGGCGCCGCGGACGATTCCTGATTCGTCGAAAGGATGAAGGGGCATGATCGCGTTCCTCGCTGCGACTAGCATCTTGCGCCTCGCGGGCAGGCGGTTGCAAGCTACAATGTGCCCGGCAAGCGTCGGGCGTCAGCCCGACGGTGCTTCTACCCATCCTCCAAGAAAACGCGAAACAAATACGAAGCACCCACCAGCTTACGCTGGCGGCTCGCCGGGCGAATCCAGAAGGGCTCGATATGGCACAGAAGCGGCGCGAACTGGTGTCGACGTTTGTGGCCGCGGATGCCACGGGTCGCAAGGTGCTCGTGCAGTATTATCGCGAATTGATTTTGCAGGCGGCGCCCGGCGAGCCCGACAAGTGGGCGCCCACAGGCGCCACAACGCTCGTCACCGAAGACGGCCGCGACGTGAAACGAAAATCGAAGGGCGTCTACGAAATCATGTCGGTCCGCGGCGCGAGCGTGTTGACAAGCAACGATCCGGATGCGCCGTAGGCGCGAGCAAATGAAGTTTTTTTCTTGTTCCCCTCTCCCCTCGCGGGAGCTTTGCCCAAAAACGGGGACTGACCCCCTACCGGAAGGGCAAACCAGCGCTCCAGCCGCAACGGGTCAGGGGTCTGTCCCCGTTTTTGGGCAAAGCCCCTCGCGGGAGAGGGGCCAGGGGTGAGGGGGTGCGGCGCAGGAAAATCCCCTCACCCCCAACCCCTCTCCCGCAAGGGGAGAGAGGAGAAAGCGCGCGAAAGCCCATCCTATGGCCACTCCCCAAGCTTCCCCAAAAGTCGTGCTCATCACCGGTGCTTCGTCGGGGATTGGCCAAGCGTGCGCTGAGCAGCTCGCCAAGGCGGGTTGGCGCGTGTTTGGCACCGGACGCGCGACGCCTCCGGCAGCCCAGGCAGGCGCGGCGTTCGATATGGTTCAGATGGACGTCACGGACGAGAACTCCGTGCGGCATTGCGTCGACACTGTAACTGCCAGGGCCGGTCGGCTCGATGCTGTTGTGAACAACGCCGGCATTGCCGTGATGGGCGCCGTCGAAGACTGCACGATTGAAGAGGCCAAGGCACAGCTGGAGACCAATTTCTTCGGCGTGCTGCGGGTCTGCCGGGCCACGCTGCCGGCGCTGCGTCAAAATGGCGGCGGGCACGTGGTCAATATCAGCTCACTGGCCGGACTCATCGGGCTTCCCTTTAGCGGGATGTACAGCGCCAGCAAATTCGCCCTCGAGGGGGTGAGCGAAAGCCTGCGGATGGAGTGTCGGCAATTCGGCATTCGCGTCGTCCTGGTGGAGCCGGGCGACTTCCGCACTAACATCACCCACCGGCGCACTATCGCCGCGGCCGCTCAAACCAACAGCCCGTATCGCGAAGCCTTCGAGCGCTGTAAGCACAAGCAGGAGCAGGACGAAACCAATGCGCCGGGACCGGAAGCCGTCGCACGGCTGGTCGTGCGCATCCTCTCGGATCCGAATCCGCGCACGCGCTACTCGGTCGGAATGCTCAGCCAGCGGATGGTCGTTCCGATGAGACGCTTTTTGCCCCAGCGCGTGTTCGAGTGGGTCGCGCGGCAAGTCTTCGGCATGTGAAACGGCCGGATCAACCAGCCAGCCTGTTCGCATGGGGTCGATCTTGAGACAATGAAACTATGATCGATCGCTTCGAGATCATCGACCACGGCGCACCGCGCCCCGACGCGGAGCGCATTCTGTTCTGCGACGGCTCTGGCGGAGAGCTCTTCCGCCCAGAGACCGATCTGGAACTGAGCCACTGGCGGCCCAACTTCACCCCATCCGAATACCGGGCCGGAACTTCGACCGAGATCTGCTACCGCTTTCTCGACGCCCCGCGCCCCGCTTCCTGGACGGTCGCCATCAATAATCACGTCGACGTCGACGGCATCCTGTCGGTCTACGCGCTGGTCCAGAGCGAGCACGCGCTCAGGCACCGCACCACGATCATGGAAGCGGCCGAAATCGGCGATTTTTGGGGCTGGGGCGAGTCGGCTGCCCAGCGGCTCTTTCAAGGAATCACTTTCCTGATGGATCGAGGAGGCCGGCCCCAGGAGATTTATGCCGAGGCCTTCCGCCGCATCCCCGCGCTCGTCGAGGGAAGCGATCCGGAGATTCCGCAAATCGAGGAATCCCTCGAGCCGCTCAAGCGCGGAATCGAGCTGGTCAAGCAGGGGGCGATCGCCCGGATCCCGCGGACCGAACGCTTCGTGCAGTACATCATTGCGTATTCCGTCGCCGGCGACAACGACGCTCGGGCGGCCTATACGCCCGAGTTCAATCAGGCCATTTCCGCCGACGCTCTCCTCTGGCCGCAGGTCCGGTCGTGCTGGGATGCCGAGCGCATCTGCCTGGTGTCGACAGAGCGCAGCCGAGGCTGGTTCCACGACCTTTGCTTCCCCGGCTATCTCTGGGCCGACACCGAGCGAAAGTGGCGGGTCCCCGGCCTGAACTACCACGACGGGATGGCGAGCTACGACATCCGCAACGACGAGCTGATTGCCGGCTTTCAACAGTTGCAGCGCAAAGAAACGGCACGCGGCCGCTGGGCGCTTGGCGGAACGATTCTGCCCCTGAGCGCCGAGCTGCAGAAGCTCTTTCCCGTGGTCGGCCGGTTTATCAGCGAGTCGGGAGCCGCCGCTCCCAGTCACTTGTGGCCGGGTCAGGTCGCGGGCGAGATCGAGCGCGCCTTCCGCTGAGCGGCGCGTCAGCAATGACTCGCGCCCGTTGGCCCCGTTCCCTCGACTCGGATACGATTGCGAAGCCAGACTTTCCGAGTCAAAGAGAGTCAACCGTCGAATACACTGACCGAGGTGCAGGCCGCCGCGCTGACTGGGCGAAATCGCGTCGCGGTTCGCATTGACCGATTCCCCAATACCATTTGCGACGAGGGTTCTATGGCGTGCAGCGTGCGTCGTTCGTTTGGGCAGGCCGCAGTTCTGCTGGCGGTCGTCTGTTTGGGTTTCGATCTCCCCGCGGCGGAGAGCGATGTTCCGCGCTTTTTGACGGGCCGCCAAACGTCGCCCGGGGACGGCGTGCATCCGCCCGAACGCTGGTCGGCCACGGAAAACATCGCCTGGAAAACCGACATCCCCGGACTGGGCTGGTCGTCGCCGATCGTCTGGAAAGGGCGGATTTATTTGACGACCTGCATCAACACGGCTCCCGACCGCAAGCCGCGAAAGGGCCTTTACCTCGAGGACGTCGACGCGACGAAGTATCCGCCCGAAACGAGCACCCACAGCTGGAAAACACTTTGCCTCGATCTAGCATCCGGGAAGGTCGTCTGGGAGCAGACGGCGTCCGAGGGCATCCCCGCCAAGCCGCACCACATCAAAAACACGCTCGCCTCGGAAACGCCGACCACTGACGGCGAGCGCCTGTACGTGCTGTTCGGAAACCTGGGCCTGTTCTGCTACAGCCTCGACGGACGGCCGTTGTGGAATGTCCCGATCCCGGCACGCAATACGCGCTACGGCTGGGGGACCGCGATGTCTCCCGTCGTCTTCGGCGACCGCGTCTATTACGCTGACGACAACGAAGAAAAGTCGTCGCTGGTGGCGCTCGACAAGCGCACGGGCAAGGAAGTCTGGAGGGTCTCGCGCAAGGAGCAGACGAACTATTCCACACCCTACATCTGGGAGACGCCCGACCGCACCGAGCTGGTGATTTCCGGCATCAACTGGGTGACGTCGTACGATCTGTCGGGCAAAGAGCTGTGGAAGATCAAAGGCAAATCGATCCTGTCGATCCCGTCGCCGTTCGCGCACGACGGGTTGCTGTATGTGACATCGGGTCACGTGATCTGGGGCAAGCACCGCATCTACGCGATCCGTCCGGGGGCCAAAGGGGACATTTCACCGCCCGACGACGACAATAACGAAAAGCCGGCTGCGACCCCCCAAAACCCGATCGACGATAAAACGCTCGACCCGCACATCGTCTGGTATCGGAAGATCGGCCCCTACCATCCGACGCCGCTGATCGTCGGCGACAATCTCTATATGCTCTTCGACCGCGGCATCCTGATGTGCTTCGACGCCAGGACCGGCAAGCTGGTGTTCAACAAGCAGCGCCTGGCGAAAGGGAACGCGTTCACGAGTTCCCCCTGGACCTATGGGGACAAGCTCTTCTGCCTGAACGAAGACGGCGTGACCTCCGTCGTCCAGATCGGCCCCAAATACAAGAGCCTGTACACCAACGCGCTGGCCGACGATGACATGTGCATGGCAACGCCCGTGATCGTCGGCGACAGGCTCTTGATCCGCACGTCGAAACGGATCTATTGCGTGCGGCAGCGGGCGAAGGGCGAGAGCACGGCAGAAAACTAGTCGGCTCGCCCTATCTGCCCACAAACGGAGAAGCACCGTCGGGCTGACGCCCGACGCTCGCCGGGCGATAGAGCCTGGAGGGTGCTTACCCTGTTCTCAATCGCGCTCGGAAACCAAATCACAATACCGAGAACGCTTGCTGCTCAATCAGAGTGAAAAGCCCGATTCGCGGCACTATGTCATCCTGGCGATGGCGTGGGCGGGTTGGCTGTTCGATTTCTACGACTTGATGCTCCTTTCGTTCCTGGTGGTGCCCATCCAGCGCGAGCTGGGGCTGTCGCAGGACCAGTTTTCGCTTGTGATGGGGGTGAGCCTGGGGGCGACCGCCGTCGGCGGGCTGTTCTTCGGCTGGCTCGCCGACCGATGGGGCCGCAAGCCGGTGCTCTCGGCGACGATCTTGACCTATTCGCTCGGCGCCTTTTGCTGCGGCCTGAGCACCGATCTTTGGACGCTCTTGGCGTTTCGCGTCATCACCGGTTTGGGTGTCGGGGGCGAGTGGGCCACAGGCCAGACGCTGATCGGCGAGACCTTTCCCACCAAAAGCCGCGCCCGCTACGCCGCCC
>DASPSM010000364.1:0-10458 GCA_035623955.1 Planctomycetaceae bacterium | reverse complement strand
CGACCGTGCGCTGCGGCGCCCCCACCAGATCTCGCAGCGTCTGCCAGCGAATGGCGGGGTCGCCGTCGAGTAGCCATGCGATTGCTCGATCTTGCTGTGGTTTCATTGCAGCTCCTGGTGCACTTGGATGCGTTCTAAATGCGGCGCGCACGATTTTGGGAGCGTAACCGGATTCCCCCTCACCCCCAGCCCCTCTCCCGCAAGGGGCGAGGGGAGAAAAGAAGATTTACAGGCAACATCCTCTCGCACAGTGGTCCAACGCTCGCACTCTTTCCCCCCTCTCCCCTCGCGGGAGAGGGGGTGAGGGGTCCGCGAAATCCAGCGCACTCAGTCACTCACAAGCCCGTCTCCCACAGTCACGGCGCTCGCTCGGCCACCTTTCGCGGCGAATGCGCGAACGGGAGGGTCGGGTCGCCGAAGAACATGAACTTCATCCCCTGGAAAAAGATCGACGGGGGATACCAGTCGTTGTTCGGCGTCAGCTTGGCGAGCTTTTCGTGGTCGTAGTAGTACTGGATCGCGCTCACCCAGCAGTCGCCGACCAGGGGCGGCTCGGCTTTGCGCATGGCGGTCAAGAATCCTTCGAGGAGCGTGATCGCGCACGGCTGGGCTCCCGTGTTGCAGCCGATGTAGACCACGGCTCCGGTGTCGCTGCGTTTCAGCATCTGTTCGCCCAGGCCCGTGGGGTTGTATTTTCCTTTTTGAAAGGGAGAGGGCGGGGGAGGGGGCGCGCGGAAGACTTCTTTAGCGTTTGTCCCCGCATGCTCCTTCCCGGCGCTATCGACATAGGCGGTGTACGGAGGCAGCGGAGCAAAATTCGCCGTGCTGCAGCCGACCGAAATCATCACCGGGAGTCGATCGGCATCCTTGAGCTTCGCCAGGCCGCGAGTGGAAATCGATTTGTACCACGAATTGTCGCTGCCGTGCCCGACGTGCGCGATCAGCGCGCAACCCTGATTGGCCGCTTCGATCACGTGGGCCTCGTCCGGCGGCGGCGTGTGATACGGCTTTTTATCGTCGGTGTAGAAAAAGCGGCCCGCGCTCCAGCCGGGCGGCAACTCGCGGGCCCAAGCCGTCATCTTATCGCGGACGTCGACGTAGCCCGCCGTGTTGAAGAAGTCGGCCCGCCGCAGCCCGGGATGCGTGCCGTCGCGGATCCCTTTCTCATAAGCGATCGTCTTGGTCGCCACGGTGCGGACTTGCTGTTCGGTGCTGACCGGCCAGCGGCCGAACGCGATCACCGGCCGGTAAGTCACCTGATCGAAGTTGATCGGCCCCTTCTTGTTCTTCTCGCCGTGCACCTCGCCGAAATAATGCCCGTGAAACCCCTGCTTGACCGCGTTCCAATCGTCGAAGCTGCCGTCGCGGCGGGCCAGGTCGCCGTAATAGAGATCCGAGGGGTAAAATGCGTAATCAAACGCGGCCGGAGTGACGCGGTCGAGGACCATGTACCGCACGGGCATCACGTCGACGTCGCCGACCAAGAGCACGTAGCCGAGGTGCTGCCGGTGCCAGGCGTCGTACAAGAATCGCTTGAGCCGCTCGGGCTCGTCGACCCCTTCGTTCGATTGCAGGACTTTTTCGAGGGAGATGAGCGTCGTGGGGCGGACCGAGCACTTGTACTCGATATACTCCGCCAGGGCCGCGTGAAAGCTCTCCGGAGCGATGACGAAGAATTTCTTCGGCCCCGCCGCTTTTGGCTTTGGGTCGGCCGCGATTGTCCGCTCAGCGACGGCCCACACGAGCAGAGCCGTGAAACTCGCCGCAGCGACAAACCGTAACGGCCGGTCCGGACGCTTGCGAAAAGATCGGGTCATCGTGGGAAATCTCCGCCCGACAAACACAGAGCGGCGCCAATCGTAACGCCCGAGCGCAGCGGCGGCTATGAGTTTCAGCATGGGGATAAATTACCGTGGGTGTTTCTGGGAGAGTTGACGGATGCCCCCCTCACCCCAGCCCTCTCCCGCGGAGGGGAGAGGGGGGAAAGAGTGCAAGCGTTGCCCCACAGTGCAGCGGGGCGTTGCCAGCAAATTCTCTCCCCTCTCCCCTTGCGGGAGAGGGGCTGGGGGTGAGGGGAGCTTGCCGGCGGTCTCCCCAGAATTGGGGCTCGGATTCGGGTAAATCACCGCGCGCACGTCTTTGGCCGCGCGCCGCATGCTCACGCGAAAGCCCTGAGCATGGCGCCCAAGCGAGTCCACGGCCGGGGCGTGCCGATCAGCCCGCCGACGCCCACTGGTGCAGGAACTCTTTGACTTTCCCGACGTCGAGCTTCGAGCCGGAGCCGAGTTGGTCGGTCCGCTGCCGCTTCAAGACCTTTCCCTCGCGGTTCAAGAGGGCCAGAAACGGAACCCGCTCGCGCGCGTCGTCGATGTAGCGCGCGACGACCTTCTGATTCGACTCGAGATCGACCAGCACCAGTACGAACGCCTTTTGGAAAACGGCCGCGATCTCGGCGTCCTGCGTGAAGGCGGCGTTCAGCAGGCTGCACGAGTCGCACTTGTTTGCCCCGAATTCGACGAGCACGCGCTTGTTCTCCCGCTTCGCCGTGCTGAGCGCCGACTTGATGCTATACAGCGCGTCGGCACCGGGATCAAAGACGGTCGGGACAGAGGCCAGTGGTTGAAAGGTCGCTGGAGACCGGTTGTCAGTAATCTCGCCGGACGGTCCCGAGCCCTCCGGGCGAGATGCGTTCGACTCAGTCGGAGCGGCGGACTTTGTCCCCGGGCTCCAAAGCGTCGAGCCGGAAGCGTCCGCGGCGGCGGGACTGACGAATCGCCGCTTCGGTTTCTCGTCGGACGTCGTGACGACTTCGATCTCCGCCGGCTGCCGGCGCCGCTTCGCGAAGTAGTCGCTGGTCGGAGTCACGAATCGATCCTGGGCGACCGTCCCGACCGGATCGGAGTCGGTCGTCCACGCCCAGGCGATGCCTCCCAAAATCACCGCCCCCAACACGAAGGGAACGGCAAGCTGCCCGACCAGCGTCGCGACGGGGACTTTGGGGCGCTTCTTTTTCTGAGAACGCCCGTGTTGCTCTTCGTGCTTTTCGAGGGCGCTGGCGGGGAGATCCTGCAGTCGCTGCAGGCCGAGCTGCAGCGTTCCGTTTTCGCGCGACACGTTGACGACGCGCACCCGGTGAAAGCCGCTCGAAGTCGCCATCAACACGATGTCGCCGACTTCAACAATCGACTCTTCCTCCATGTCGACGCGGAAGCCGTCGGAGGAAAGGTTGACCAGCTTCGCGGGCCGCTCGACGCCGTGATGGCGGACGACGATCGTCTCGCTCCCTGCGGTGGCCGGATAGCGATAATATTTCCTGCGTTCTTGGGACATACGATGCGAACCGACAACGAGACTGCGGGCGAGCCGCCAGGGGCACTCAGCACGTGCCGCCACCACGAAATGCATACTGTGGCAAAAAGGCAGCCCAATTCACCCACAGAAATCTATGTCGTGGCTCGGGTTTCGCTGTCAAAAAATAACGGTCCGGGGGAATTGCCGACGGGGCGGAAAAGAGCGGTCGTGCGGGTTTTGCGGCCGGCGCATCGCTCACTTGGTACCCGGGTGGCTGGGGTCGGCGTCCTCGCCGCCCCCAGTTCTCTCAATGCCTGGGGCCGAACCGAAGACGGTTCGACCCCAGCCACCCCAAGGCTCACGTCTTTGAAGGCAGTCCATTTGTAAGGGCTCGAACGATGAAACGGGCGCCGGCTCGACGCGGGGCATGCGGTTGGATGTTGATCGCGCTGGCCCTCTGGGCGGTTATTGAAGGTCGCGTGCGGAGCGAGGCGGCCGACGCGGTCCTCAAGGTGACGGCCCAGCCCCTCAACAACGGCCGGATCAACCCGATGCTGTTCGGGAATTTCATCGAGCTTTTGAACGACTTGTGCCCGGGGATGTGGGCCGAAATGCTCAACGACCGCGGATTCGAGGGAGTGATCCCGCCGGCCAAATGGGTTTATTACGACGGCTCGCCGACGTTCTGCGACCGCACGTGGGACCAAGGAAACGATTGGACGCTGGAGACCACGGGCGCGTTCAACGGTCCTCGCTGCGCCCGGATTGCGGGGAGCGACGATCGGGCCATCGGCCTCACGCAGTCGGGCCTGGCCGTCAAGCCGGGCACGTCGTACCGCTTTTCGACGTGGCTGCACAGCGACGTCGCGAATCTGCGGGTGCAGGCCGTCCTCAAATCGGCTCTTGCGGATGGTAGGTTTGCCGAACTGGCCTCGGCCGATTTGCCGGCGCCCACGTCGGAATGGTCGCAATACACAGCCGAACTCGTGTCGCACGGAGGTTCTGATCGCGCGGCGTTCGAGCTGCGCGTTGTCGGCAAAGGAACACTGTGGGCCGACAAGCTCTCGCTGATGCCGGCGGAGAGCGTTGGCGGCGAACTCAACGGCTGGCGAAAGGACGTGGTCGAGGCGATCAAGGCGTCGCATCCGGCGGTGATCCGCTGGGGCGGCAGCGCCGTCGATCCGGGGGCCTATCGCTGGAAGAACGGGATCGGCGATCGCGATCGCCGCGTGCCGTTCGAGAACGTCAATTGGGGGCGGATCGATTCCAACGACGTCGGCATCGACGAGTTCTGCCAGGTCTGCGTGCTGGCGATTGCCGAGCCGCTCGTCTGCGTCAGTTTTTCCGACGGGGCGCAGAGCGCGGCCGACCTGGTCGAGTATTGCAACGGGCCCGCGACGACCCAATGGGGCGCGCGGCGGGCCGCCAACGGCCATCCCGCCCCCTACGGCGTGAAATACTGGCAGCTTGGCAACGAGATCAGCGGCAACGACGAGGCGTACATCAAGAAATGCACCGAGTTCATCCGGGTCATGAAGCGGGCCGACCCGTCGATCGCCATCCTGTCGTCGTTCCCGTCGCAAAAAGTTCTGGACGTGCTGGGGAAGGATCTGGCGTACCTGGCCCCGCATCACTACACGCGCGATCTGGCCGCCTGCGAGGCCGATTTCAAGAAACTCGCGCGGATGATCGCCCACACGCCCGGCTGCGGCCACTTGCGACTCGCGGTCACCGAGTGGAACTTCACCGGCGGCGATTGGGGTCTCATGCGGGGCAAGATGCTCACGCTCGACGGGGCGATCTTGAATGCCCGCTACCTCAATCTGCTCTGCCGCTACTCGAACCTCGTTGATATCGCCTGCCGCTCGAATATGACCAATAGTTTCGCGAGCGGCATCATCGAAACGAACGGCGGCGGCGTGTTGAGACGGCCCAGCTATTACGTGATGCAGCTCTACTCCGAGCACGCGCTGCCCATCCCACTGGCGGTCCGCAAGGCTTCGCCCCACCTCGATGTGATCGCCTGCACGGACGGCGGCCGGCGAGAGGCGTGCGTGTTTGCCGTCAATTCCAATCACGACCCAGTGAACGTCTCTCTCGACCTGGGCGAACTCGGCGCAGGATTCGCTCCCCTCGAAATCTCGACCGTCTGCGACACGCTCGACATGCGCCAGCCCGACGTGATGAACCATTGGGCCGTTCCGGACCGTGTCCGCACGCTCAGCCGAAAGCTCACAAGCCCCGAGATCACGCTGCCGGCCCTGTCGGTGTCGGCGATCAGCTGCGCTCGGCGGTGAGCCGTCGTGTCTCCGAGAGTTTGCCACTCAAATCACAGGTTAGCCAACAGCTTGGCGCCGTCGGGAACGCCCCAACCGGTGACCGCGTCGTAGCCGACTGTGGCGGAGTAACCCTTTCCGGGATCGGGCGACGAGCGATTGTTGCCCGAGGTGATATCGACCGATGCGACCTGGCCAACAGGAGAGCCGTTCGAGGAATTTTGATAGAGCAACGGTGTCACAAACCGCTGTCGCTTCTCCGCCGGCAACGCGGCATTAATGCGAGCAATAAGTGACGCCCAAACAGGCGTCGCTGCGCTCGTGCCGCCGTTTGGAGCCGGCTTGCCATCGAAGAACAGGTCATACCCCGGAGGGCCCGCCAATGCGGCGACGTCCGGCACGACGCGGCCGTCGATGCTGCCTTTGTTGAGCGAAGCGACCGAGACATTTTGCCAGTCTGGACGATCAAAGACTGTACTCACTCCGCCGCCGGTCGAACCGCCATTCGTGGGCCGATTCCCGATATACCGTTGGCCGGGGGGATTGTTCCAAGTCACTTCGTTGACGGCTCCACCCGAGTTGTCGAGCATGGTGCCCCCCACGGAGAGCACGAACGGACTCGAAGCCGGAAAATCGACATGGGCCTTTTTATCGGGCACCAGGTCGCCGGCCCCGTCGTCTCCCGACGAGACGCACGTTGTGACGCCGAGGAGCCGCAGGGCGTTCAGTCGATCGTTAATCTCAGTGACCGCGTTGGAAGACCAGTCCGTATCGTCCTCGGCGCTCCCCCAACTCACCGACAGCGTGACCGGCGGCGACGGAATGACTGCGTTCAACAGGTCGACCCAGCCTTGCTGGTCGAAGGTGGAAAAATAAACCGACAGACTGGCAGCGGGACAGAGTCCGGCAATAATCTCGATGTCCATCATGACTTCAACGCTGTATCCCAATTGCGTTTTTCTTTCTGTCGAAGGCAACGCGAGAATCTGCTCCCGCGTGTACGCCGGGGCATCGACGGCGACGGCCTTGACGGCCGGGATTGGCCGCTGAAATTTACTGCAATAGTCCGCCACGTCGTCCGAGAAGTAACCTCCGCCGAACTCCGCGATGGCAATCGATTGCCCCGCTCCGTCACCGGGCGGAAAGTTGTAACGCTGTTCGATCTGAGGGGGAGACAACGGTGCAGGCCCCGCGGCGACCGCAGCGGCATCCTGCCGTGGGCGGCGCTCATCGACCATGCGACGCTCGTCAAGTCCAAAGACCCCGGTCACAATCCCCTTCAGCTCCGCCGGAATACTCAGGGATCCCGTTCGACCGCGATAATCGTCTTGCCGCGATGATCGCATCATCACCAACTTGACTTTGAACGCCTTCGAGAGGGCGCTGATTTTTCCGCTGACTCGGATGCTCCGCGTGGGCAGGGACACCGACTCAATCTTGAGTCCGTATGCCTTGAGCGATTTCACCACCGCGGCGGCGTCTTTTTTCTTGGCTCCGTATTTCTTTGCGAACTCGGCCGGCGTCATTTTCTCGACCCGGTCGTTCGGGCCGGGCAGCTTCGGGCCCGCCAGCGTGACGGTGACGTCAATTCGCTCGTTGGGATCGGCGTTCGCCACGCGATTGGCGTACCGATCCTTCCCGCGCTTACTTCCACGCAAAACGACGTGAGTTTGTTTCGCCATGTTGCCGACTCCGATGAGAGGCTCGCTCGGGAAGGGGTTTTTTTCGGAGGCGGAAAACGGCTGGACGAGGCCCGATAGCGGAAGCCAGCGTATTCGAGAGTTCGCTCATAAAGACGCGCGAGCGGAGATGGTGCCAGCAGTCTGGCCATGTTGGCCCGCGCAATTCAAGCAAAACCGCCTCAAAAAGGCGTGCAAATCCAGCCCGAGGCACAAGCCGCCCGTGCCACCCAAGCTCACCACCCATCGTGCTTCACACGGCGGCCCGCGTGTGGGGGACGCCGCTTTGGATCGATTGCCAGCGCACCTGGGCCTCGCTGCACAGGCTGTGCAAGCGGGCGACGGCGGCGCGGCCGCAGGGTGTGAGTTCGGCTTCGCGCTCGATGAGGTCGAACGCGTCGACGATCTCCTGATGGATGTCCTCGCCGAACTCGAGCGCGTCGTCGTCGATCTCCCAGGGGAGCCCCGAGAAGGCCCGTTCGGCGCCGGGCCTTTCGGCTCGAGCGGCCGACGGCGGCGCTTGCAGGAAATCCATCAGCAGCGTCCATTCGTAAAGGTGCGTGTAGGGGACTTGCAGCACCGTCCGCAACGACAGGGCCCGGCCATAGCGTTCGATGACGTCGGTATAGTCGGCCTGGTTCGTGGTCAGGGCCTCGCCGCGGACGTGCAGGATCGTCTCGATCAAATAACTCTTGGTGTGCCCCAGCTCGTGGCCGAACCACGTAAAACAAAACGGGCAGACGCGCGGCTCACCGTGGGGGCCGTAGGGCACGTTGATTCCCATCACGCGCGGCAACGTCGGATCGGAAAAGGACTGGATCGTTCCGTAGGCGGCTTCGGGCAGCTCCCATCCGCGGACAGCCGAAATCAGCACGTCGAACTCGCGGGCGATGGCCGGTGCGTGGCGATCGATCGCATTGAGAATCGCGGCGACGAGGCCGCCCGTGAGTGCCGAATTCCCGCCGCCATCGCCGAACGTGACGGGCTCGTAGCGCGTGCTCCGTCCCGGCAGCAGACCCGCGAACTGCAAGCGCGCCGTCACGCCCTCGGAGGCGAAGCGAATCCGCTGGCCGTCGACGTTGGGGTCGTTCCTGACGATCATCCGCAGCCACTCTTCGCGCGGAGCGATCAACAGGTCGCGGCCGGACGGCCTCCCCTGCGAAAGTCGCACTTCGTGCCGGCCGAGGGTCGCGGTCACCAGCTCGTCGGAGAGCACGGCGTTCGGCTGCTCGGCGTCGGCCAGCGACAGGGTCCAATCGCAAAGCGGGAATCGCAACCGACCGTAAAGATCGGTCCGCACGTTGATGCGGCCGCGCCACTGCGGATCGTTACGCAGCCGCAGTGCCAAGAGCGCGTTGCCCAGGCGGTGCGCGGAAGCGGCGTCGGCGGGCGGAGAGACGTTGGCGATACTCGGCTCGGCGACGCGGCGGTGCCAGCCGGCCAGGCTCCGCGAGATCCCGGCCGCGCGGTGCAGACCTTCGACAATCGCCGGGTCAACGAGAAACCGCCGCGCCACGCTGCGGCCCGGCGAGCATTCCAGGAGCGCGGTGATCTCCGGCAGCAAGCGCCCAGTGCCGCGGCTTGCAGTCGCCTCCGAGGCGGCGCACTCAAGCAGCGTCCGATGAGCGTCCGCCGCCTGGCGGAGGAGTTTCTCGGACTCGCGCTGGCCGTCGCCCGGCATCCGGAAGAGCCGGGGGATCAAACTGTCGCGCTGCGACACCGTGGGACCCGCCGATGCTGTCGGGGACGAACGATTCCGTTCGCGGACAACTCGGATGCCTCAGGCGCGGGTCGCCAAGCGGCCTGGCCCGAGGCAAACGGTATCAACCAGAAGGGTGCGCGGAATGATCAGTCGAGAAAGGACGAATAAACTGATGCAAGAAGAATGGGAAAGCGCGCCGCACCCTTCGAGTCTTCAGCTGGAATGGAATAGCCGATCGCAGCGGAGAGGCCCCGCCGCCGACCTCCGGGCATCTTAGCGGAGCAATCGACGGGGTGCCACAAAATTCTGGAGGCAGCCGTCCGGGGAGGGTGATTGCCCCCTCACCCCCAGCCCCTCTCCCGCGAGGCCGCGAGGGGAGAGGAGGGAAGATTTGCATGGGCGCGTTGTTGGGCGGTGGATGCCTACGCTCCGATTCTTTCCCCCCTCTCCCCTTGCGGGAGCGGGGCTGGGGGTGAGGGGGCCCGTGACTAACGGCCCGAGTGATTTTCGCCGCACGGCGCGTCAACGCCTGGGGCGAGCCTGCTGGCTCGACCCCAGCCACCCGCCGCTCAAACTAGGCGGACCGCTACTCTCCCTTCGTTTCAGTCGGCGCCCGCCTTTGTTCGAGCAGCCATTTGTAGAGTTCGGGGTTGTCGTACGTCGCCGTCCACGAATCGTGCTTTAGCTCCGGGTAAATCGTGCACTTCACGTTGCCGTGCAGCTGCGTGAGGGCGTCGACAAGCTGCTGGGTTCGCTCAACGGGGACGACGTCGTCTTTGGCCCCGTGAAAGGCCCAGACCGGCAGCCGCTTGAGCCGCGGCATCGAGGTCACCTCGCCCCCGCCGCAGATCGGCACGATGGCCGCAAAACGCTCGGGGGAGTAAGCGGCCAGGGCCCAACTGCCAAAGCCCCCCATGCTGAGACCCGTCACGTAGATGCGGTCCGGATCGACCTTGTATTGCGAGGCGACCTCGTCGATGAGGGCCGAAAGGGCCTCGAGTTTCCAGACCCAGGCGTCCCCCGCCGGACACTGCGGACTGACGATGATGAACGGGAACGATTGGCCTTTTTCGATCAGGCTCGGCAGCCCTGTCCGTTTGACTTGTTCGACGTCGCTCCCTCGGTCGCTCACGCCGTGCAGGAACAAGATCATCGGCCAGGCGGCTTGGCTCTTGTAGTTGGGGGGCAAGTAGAGGAGGTAATCGAGCCGGGCATCGACTCTCTTTCGCAGCGTATGTGCCGATTGCACAGGAGTGTCCCCCGAATAAAACTCGATCACGAGCAGGTCACCGAGCAGGAGCAGCGCCAACGTCGCGATCATGACCGTCCGCGTGCTCATTGTTTTCTCGCAACGAGAGCGCCGGGAAATCTGCCGCGGCGTCGCCGTGAAACGCGTTGGCCCCCTTGGGCAGGATTCTCTGTGGGATTATCATCACCACGAACGCACGGGACACGCAACCGGAGGTCGAGGCAGCTTTTGTTTAATCCGGGGCTTTGATCAAGGAAACGA
>DASPSM010000358.1:0-3045 GCA_035623955.1 Planctomycetaceae bacterium | reverse complement strand
AGACCGTGGCTACCGCAGCGACCGCTGCGGAAGGCGCCGCGAACGACGAAGCACCGAGCGAGAAGGAGAAAACCGCGACCAACCGCCCCGAAGGAGGCAGTGCCGGGGGATCCGCTTCGGCGGCGGGCGCCAAGGCGGCCGTCGACTGGAATGAAATCGTCCGGCCGCGCGGACTGGAGACGCGACTGGGCGAAGCGGTCAACGAAGCAGTCCGCCAGTTGGGCGGACGAACCCTCTCGGGAATTGTCGTGATCTCCGACGGCAACTCGAACGCGGGGATCGAACCGTCGACCGCGCAAGAAATCGCGAAGCGAGCCGACGCCCGGCTATTTACCGTCGGCGTGGGAAGCACGGAGCAACCCGTCAATCTGCAGGTCGTCAGCATCCAGGCGCCGTCCGACGTTCATCTGAACGATCCGTACGACTTTGCCGCGTTCATTCAAGGATTTGGACTCAAAGGACGCACGGCGACTGTCGAGTTGTTGGTGCGGCCCGAAGGAGACGAAAAAGCCCCACCCAAGGTCATCGAAACCCGCGAGATTACGATTCGCGAAGACGGCTCACCGGTCGAAGTGCGCTTTCGGCAGACGCCGACAGTTGCCGGAAGCTTCGAGTTCTTTGTCCGCGCCAAGCCTCCCGCCGGCGTCCGCGAGTTGAGCGAGGAGGACAATGAACTCCGCAAGACGGTCAATGTCATTGACCGCAAGCTGCATGTCTTGCTGATTGCCGGCGGCCCGATGCGGGATTATCGCTTCTTGCACACCATGCTCAACCGCCATTCGTCGATCGACGTCGACGTTTGGCTGCAGACGGTTTCCGCGGTGACGGCCGGCCAGGTGAGTCAGGACGCCAAGAGAATCCTCGTCGATTTCCCGCGCACCCCTTCGGAACTGTTCGATTACGACGTCGTCGTGGCGTTCGACCCCGACTGGTCGCGGATCCCTCCGGAGGGACGCAACCTCTTGGTGAACTGGGTCAGCGAGCACAGCGGCGGTTTGGTCCTGGTCGCCGGCGACATCTTTACTCCGCAACTGGCACAAGCCGGCAACGAATTCGACAAAGTCAAGGAGCTGTATCCCGTCTTTCTGAGCGCGGCGATTCAGGATCTGTCACTCGACGCCAAGGCCGATCAACCCTGGCCGGTCGCGCTCACCGAGGCGGGCAAGCAGGCCGGTTTCCTGCAACTCGTCGAGAACTCGTTCGACCTGGCGGCCACGTGGAAGCAGTTCCCCGGCGTCTACCGCTGCTATCCGACGGGAGGGGCCAAGGCGGGGGCAACCGTTTATGCCAATTTCGCAGACGTCCGCGCGCAAAACGAGCACGGTCAGCCTATTTTGTTTGCGGCCCAGTTCTACGGTTCGGGACGTACGTTTTATATCGGGAGTCCCGAACTTTGGCGGTTGCGAGCCGTGGACGAGGAATACTTTGACCGATTTTGGACCAAGGTGATCCGGGAGGTCGGTCAGGGAAGACTCCGCCGCGGGACGGCTCGGGGATTATTGCTCCTTGAGCGCAACCAGTACGCTTTGGGCCAGACGATTCGCGTGCGGGCCAATCTCCTGGACCCTCAGTTGCAGCCCTTGGATGTTCCCACCGTCGAGCTGAACGTGTTCGATCCGCACGGTTTGCCATTGAGTGTGCCGCGAGTCCTCAATCGCGACCGCGATCGGCCGGGGCAATACTGGGCCGATTTTCGCGCCTCGCTGCCGGGGACCTATCGGATTCTGGTCCGGCCGCAGCTCGACGACGAGAAACAGAACCTGTCGGCGAAAATTGACGTCGTGCTTCCCAACCTGGAATTCGATAATCCCCGGCAGAACGCCAAGCTGTTGGCAGACTTGGCTCGCGAAACCGGTGGCAAATATCTAACTTTGGAAAATGCGGCGGCTGAGCTGCCGGCCCTGCTCCCCGATCGGGGCGAACGCTTTGCCGTCGACGAGCAGCTGCGAGCTTTGTGGGACCGTCAATGGGTCCTGTATTTGCTGGTTGGCCTGTTGGGCGTGGAATGGTTGACGCGTAAGCTCTTGCGCTTGGCTTGATGGGCATGTCCGAAACCGCATTGTCGAACGCTGCCGAACGTCCCGAGCCGGCCGTGGGTGCTGCGCGCCCCCTGCGGCCGGCGATTACGGATCTTTTGAGGCAGCTCAAGCGGCGGATCCGCAGTTACGTGTTGATGGAGGGGACGGCCCTCGTTCTGATCGTTTTGCTCTCGGCTTTCTGGCTGACCCTCGGCATCGACTGGGCCTATTTTCACCTCACCGGTCTCGAGCTGCCGGTCTGGTTCCGGGAGAGCGTGGGACTGGCGGCCCTTCTGCTCGCAGCGTTGGGCGCCTTGTTTTGGATCGGCCTGCGCCTCGTCCGCCGGTTTCGCGCGCGGGCTCTCGCGCTCGTCTTGGAACGGCGATTCCCCGAAATCGGGTCGCGGTTGATTACGGCCGTCGAGGCAGCCGAGGCGCGCGGCTTTCAAGATTCTCGTCACCGCGATTCGCAACTGACGGCGGCCATGCTCGAGCGAACCGTCGACGAAGCGGTCCGCCTGTCCGCGTCGCTTCCGATCGAATCGGTCTTCGATCGCGCTCCCTTGCGCAGAGCGCTGACGGCTGCGAGCGTGTTGTTGATTAGCATCGGCGTGCTGGCTGTGATCGAGCCTCGGGCCATGGCCCGCTGGGGCCGTGCTTTCGTCGCCCGCGACACAACCTACTGGTCGCGTGAAACGCGCCTCGTGGTGAAGGCGATTGTGCAACCGGGCGAACGGCTGCGCGAATTCCGAAACGGCCAGCTGAAGCATCCTCGCGGCGTCGATCTGACTTTGCTGGTCGAAGCGACCGAAGGCACGTCGGTTCCGGCCGACGTCGAGTTGCGCTACGCGCTCGACGCGGGACGCGGCGCCGGTCGCGTCGACATGGTGAAAAGCCACGACAACCAGTTCCGCCATACGTTCTCGGGACTTTTGGACAGCTTGTCGTTGTGGGTTTCCGGCGGCGATTACGTCTCACGCACCCCATTGCGAGTCGAAGTCGTCGAACCTCCGCGGTTCGACCGCGT
>DASPSM010000356.1:0-3857 GCA_035623955.1 Planctomycetaceae bacterium | reverse complement strand
GTCGTCTCCGGGCGGAATCGTCGGAACGGTGGTGGGAGGGATGCTGGCCGTCTTCCAGGCGTCCTGATGCAACTGTGCGAACGCCGTCGCGGGGACGGCAAGACCGAGAGCGGTGGCGGCGACGAGGGCCGAGCGAAACGCGCAATGACTACGCATGGTACTGACCTCCCCAAATAGCGCCTTTTTGGCGCGAGACTTCGGTGAGACATTCATGATTCAATGCGACGCCCCGCGAACCGAGCTGCCAAAAGAAATCAGAAAATTTCCGAAAATTACTAAGGTCGCGCGCGCGATCGGCTGGTCGGGCGCCTTCTGTTACTCCCACGGCGTTTCCGTGAATAACCGCTGGCCCTCTTCTGAAGGACCTTGCACATTGCCTCGTCGTGCGTGGAAACACCCTCGTGTTCGCCGATTGACGGCGATAGGCTGGTGTCGGGTGACTCCCTAGCCGGAACCAGCAGCTTATGGGTGAATTGAGCCACATTCTCGCCGCCGCCGAGAAAGGTGATCGATTCGCGGCGGAGCAACTTCTGCCCCTGGTCTACGACGAACTCCGGAAGCTGGCCGTTCAGAATATGGCCCAGGAGAAGTCGGGGCAGACGTTGCAGCCGACGGCTCTGGTCCATGAGGCCTATTTGCGACTCGTCGGCCTCGAGTCGCCGCAAAAGTGGGATGGCCGCGGACATTTTTTTGCGGCGGCTGCCGAGGCGATGCGGCGGATCCTGGTGGAGCAAGCGCGGCGCAAGAAACGAATCAAGCACGGCGGCGAATGGCGACGTGCCCACGCAGACGAATTAAATCTGATTTCCGCTCCTGAGGACGAGGTTCTGTCGGTGCACGAAGCGCTCGGCGCTCTGGCAACCGTCGATGCCCAGTCGGCACAGGTGGTGAAACTGCATTTTTTCGCGGGGCTGACGCTCGAAGACGTCGCGAGCGTGCTCGAAATCTCTTCCCGAACTGCGTATCGCGACTGGGCTTTCGCCCGAGCCTGGCTGGCAAAGCACCTCGCCGGTCAAGAGCGTTAAATTCCTTGCAGGTTTCTTTGCAGATGTTGGCAGTCCTCGCTTTTTTCCGTCGCATTGAAGAGGAGAGCGACTCGAGATGCTGGCATGAATGCGCCTCAAAACGACGTCAAGACCGTCTTCGGACATGCGGTCGAGATTGAAGACGAAACCGCGCGCGCCACGTACCTCGATCGAGCCTGTGGCGCCAATCCGCAACTCCGTGCCGAAGTCGAGTCGCTCCTCCGAGCCCATCAAATGGCCGAAGGATTCTTGAAGAAGCCCGCAGTGAGCCAGTCGGAGACATTCGTCGACCATTCGGACTTGGACGGCGAAGGCACGATCATTGGCCACTACAAGCTGTTGGAGCAAATCGGCGAAGGGGGCATGGGCGTCGTTTTCATGGCTGACCAGCAGCAGCCGGTCCGCCGTCGCGTGGCACTCAAGATCATCAAGCCGGGAATGGACACGCGGCAAGTGCTGGCGCGTTTCGACGCCGAGCGACAAGCGCTGGCCCTGATGGACCATCCCAACATCGCTCGGGCGCTCGACGCCGGGGCCACGGATTCCGGACGGCCCTACTTCGTCATGGAGTTGGTGCGCGGCGTACCGATCACCGACTACTGCGACCAGAACAATCTGGCCGTGCACGAGCGGCTGGATCTGTTCGTGAACGTCTGTCACGCCGTGCAGCACGCGCATCAGAAGGGGATCATCCACCGCGACATCAAGCCCTCGAACATCCTGGTAACGCAAGTCGATGGCCGCCGGGTGCCCAAGGTCATCGACTTCGGGGTCTCCAAGGCGATCGACCAGCCGCTCACGCAAGAAACGCTGTTCACGCGCTTCGCCGAGATGGTCGGCACGCCGCTCTACATGAGCCCCGAACAGGCTGAGATGACCCAACTGGATATCGACACGCGAAGCGATATCTATTCGCTGGGCGTGTTGTTGTACGAGCTGTTGACGGGTACCACGCCGTTCGACAAGGACCGGCTGAAGAAAGCGGCCTACGACGAAATCCGCCGCATTATCCGGGAGGAGGAGCCGGCCAGGCCGAGCACGCGGATCAGCACTTTGGGAAACAAGTCGGCGGCGGTGGCGGCCCATCGACACGCGGACCCGCATCGCTTGAGCCAGCTGGTGCGCGGCGATCTCGACTGGATCGTGATGAAGACGCTGGAGAAGGAACGCTCGCGCCGATACGAAACGGCCAATGGCCTCGCGATGGACATCGAGCGCTATCTGACCGACGAGCCGGTACTGGCGTGTCCGCCGAGCACGAGCTACCGACTGCGGAAGTTCGTGCGGCGAAACCGGGGGCAGGTGATCGCCGCGGCGCTGATCCTGTTGGCACTCTTGGCCGGCATTGCTGGGACTACGATCGGCCTGATCCGAGCCGAGCGGCAACGGCAGCTTGCCGAACAACAGCGGGCGAAGGCCGAGCAGGCTCGCGACCTGACCCGGCAGGCGCTCGACGCCATGACCTCGACGGCCACCGGGGATGCGCTCACCACGCAAAAAGAGATCAGCGCGGATCAGAAGAAGTTCCTGACCGAGGTTCTGACCTATTACCAGGAATTTGCTGGCGAAAAAGCGGACGACGAACAGTCGCGGTCTCGGACTGCGGCGGCGGCGTTCCGTGTGGGAGCGATCGAGAGCGGCTTGGGTCGATACGAGCAAGCGGTGGCAGCGCTCAAGGTCGCCCGAGATGGATACGCGACCCTCGCGTCCGACTTTCCTGCAGCGCCCGATTACCGATACGACCTGGCCCTCAGCCACAACAGATTGGGGCTTGCGCTGTACGATTTCGGGAGACGGTCAGAGGCCGAGGAAGAGTTTCGCCAAGCCATAATCATTCAGGAGATGTTGGCCGCCGAGTTGCCGAATATGCTCCGGTACCAAGAAAACTTGGCCGCCAACCACAACAACCTGGGACGTGTGCTACGGGACCTGGGCAAACAGTCAGAGGGGGCGGAGGCGTTGCGAAGGGGCATCGCAATTCAGCAGAAGATTGCTGACGAAAACGCTGAAGTCCCTCGGTACCGATTGAGTCTGGCGCGCAACCACAACAATCTGGGCATTGCGCTAAGGCAGCTGGGGAAGGAATCGGAGGCAGAGAGAGAGTATCGCGAAGCCATAGTCATTGGGGAGAAGCTGGCCGCTGATTTCCCCGCAGTGCCCGAATACCAAGATGAACTTGCCGATGCCCACAACAGCCGCGGTCTCCTGAGGACGAGCCAGTCGGAATCACAAAAAGACTTTCGGACGGCCCAGGCCATCTGGGAAAAACTCGCCGCTGACTTCCCAACAGTGCCCAAGTACCGACACCGACTGGCGAAGTGCCACAACAACCTTTTCATTCTGCTGACGGAAATGGGGAAACCATCGGAGGCGGACGAACACAGCCGCAAGGCGCTGGCCATCCAAGACAAGCTGGTCGCCGAGTTCCCCGAGGTGCCTGAGTACCGGCAGCAACAAGCGACAAGCCGCATTTTCCTTGCCGCCTCACGGATCAACGCCGGTCAGGTCACCGAGGGTATTGCCGAAGTAGCCGAGTTGGCGAAGTCATCGGATTGGCGGCGAGATAACTGGTACAACTTCGCTTGCGTCTACGCCATTGCCGCCGCCAAGAGCCCCCAGAAGAAACAGGAGTACGGGGACCGCGCGATGGAGCTGCTGAACAAGGCCGTGCAGGCTGGGTACAGGAACGCAGTAGAAATGCAAAAGGATGACGCTTTCAGCTCCCTCCGCGACCGCGATGACTTCAAGAAGCTCGTGGCCAAGCTGTCGACTGGCAACGAGGCTGCGAAGAAACTGTGACGCTCGAAGACGTCGCGAGCGTGCTCGAAAGCT